>PLEY01000123.1 GCA_003136595.1 Burkholderiales bacterium | reverse complement strand
GCCAAGCTCAATCCGACCGCGTCCGTGAAGGTCGCCAACCGCCTCATCGAAGCCTCCGAGCGCAAGTACTGGCAGCCTGAGGCCCATGTCCTCGAAGCCCTGCGCCGCGCCGGCGAAGAACTCGAGGACCGCCTTGAGGGTGTTTATGAAGGAGCGTCGGCATGAACAGCTTGCACCGTCTCCAGTCCTGCCGGTTTCCGGCTTTCCGTGATTTTCCTGAAAGAACCGCCCCATGAGCACCACGAGCGTACCCGTAGCCGAGATCCGGCGTAGTCCGAAGCGTCCCGATGGCGAAGGCAGTGTCCAGGTCGATCTCGATCCGAACCTGAAGATCGGCAATGCCAAGGTCTTNNTGCAGATCGGCTGCGATCCCAAGCACGACTCGACCTTCACGCTCACCAAGCGGCTCGTGCCGACCGTCATCGACGTGCTCGAGTCGGTCGACTTCCATACCGAAGAGCTGCGCCCCGAGGACTTTGTCTACGAGGGCTACAACGGCGTCATGTGCGTGGAGGCGGGCGGGCCACCCGCCGGCACCGGTTGCGGCGGCTATGTGGTCGGCCAGACCGTCAAGCTCCTGAAGGAACACCACCTGCTCGAGGATACCGATGTCGTGATCTTCGATGTCCTGGGCGACGTCGTGTGCGGCGGCTTCGCAGCGCCCCTGCAGCACGCCGACCGCGCGCTCATCGTCACGGCCAACGACTTCGATTCGATCTTCGCCATGAACCGCATTGTGGCGGCAATCCAGGCCAAGTCGAAGAACTACAACGTGCGCCTGGGCGGCGTCATCGCCAATCGCAGCACCGAGGTCGACCAGATCGACCGCTTTAACGAGCGGGTCGGCTTGAAGACCATGGCGCGCTTTGCGGACCTGGACGTGTTCCGCCGCAGCCGCCTGAAGAAATCAACGCTCTTCGAGATGGACAGCACGCCCGAACTGGTCGCGGTCCAGAACGAGTACCTGCGCCTGGCTGCGAACCTGTGGGCGGGGACCGAGCCGCTCCTCGCCGAATCGCTGCGCGATCGGGACATCTTCGACCTGCTCGGATTTGACTAGGGGGAAATCGACATGGCCCTTTCTTACCTTGAACGGCGCGGCGAGATCGAGACCTATTTCGACCGGACAGCCGCCGACGCGTGGGCGCGGCTCACCTCCGATGCCCCGGTCAGTCGCATCCGCAGGACGGTGCGTGCCGGGCGCGATCGCATGCGCGCGACCCTGCTGTCCTGGCTGCCCGAGGATCTCTCCGGGCTGCGCGTGCTCGATGCTGGCTGCGGCACCGGTGCGCTCGCCATCGAGGCCGCGCGGCGCGGCGCAGAGGTCGTCGCGATCGATCTGTCGCCGAACCTGGTCGCGGTCGCCGAAGAACGCATGCCCGCCCAACTGGGGACGGGCCGGATCACATTCTGCTCGGGCGACATGCTCGATGCGAAGCTCGGCTCCTTCGACCATGTCGTGTGCATGGATTCGCTCATCCACTACCGCTGCGCCGACGTCGTCGCCTCGGTGTCGGCGCTGGCGCGCCGCACGCGTGCCTCGATCGTCTTCACGTTCGCACCGAGCACCCTGCCGCTGGCCACCATGCGCGCGGTGGGCCGGCTGTTTCCGCAGGGCGACCGGGCGCCGGCGATCGAGCCGGTCGCAGAGAAGAAATTGCGCCGCATGCTGGGCGATGCCGGCGAGCTTGCGCACTGGCAGACCGGCCGCACCCAGCGTATCGAGAGCGGCTTCTACAAGTCACAAGCCTTCGAGATCGTAGCGCCATGATCCGCATCAACCAGGCCCTTGCGCGCAACTGGACGCGGCTTAGCCCGCGGCTTCTGCCCTTTGCCGACGTCGTGACCGCGGACCTGCCGATCTCGCGCCTGTTGCGCCTGTCGCTGTTCCAGGTCTCGGTGGGCATGGCGACGGTGCTGCTGATCGGCACCTTGAACCGGGTCATGATCGTCGAGCTCGGCGTGCCGGCCTGGCTGGTCGCCCTGATGCTCTCCTTGCCCCTGGTGTTCGCCCCGTTCCGGGCGCTGGTCGGGTTTCGCTCCGACCATCACCGCTCGGTGCTCGG
Organism: Burkholderiales bacterium; assembly: GCA_003136595.1. Classification (GTDB taxonomy): domain Bacteria; phylum Pseudomonadota; class Gammaproteobacteria; order Burkholderiales; family Burkholderiaceae_D; genus BOG-994. The sequence goes on along the minus strand of PLEY01000123.1, from coordinate 942 downwards.
CTGGCGGCGCGTGCCTTATCTCTGGATGGGTACCTTGCTCCAGTTCGGAGGCTTGGCGATCATGCCCTTTGCGCTCCTCGTGCTCTCGGGCGACACCCACGGACCGGTCGTGTACGGCCAGATCGGCGCGGCGCTCGCGTTCCTCATGATCGGCGCCGGACTGCACACGACGCAGACGGTGGGCCTCGCCCTTGCGACCGATCTCGCACCCCGAGCGGCACAGCCGAAGGTGGTGGCGCTGCTTTGCATCATGCTGCTCCTCGGCATGGTGGCAAGCGCCCTGGTGTTTGGCCTCCTGCTTGCGCACTTCTCGCAGATCCGTCTCATCCAGGTGGTGCAGGGTGCGGCGCTCACGACCATGATCGTGAACCTCATCGCCCTGTGGAAGCAGGAGGCGCGCGACCCCGAGGCGACGCGGCGCGCGGCGCTGCGTCCGGCCTTTCGCGACACCTGGCGCGCCTTCACGCAGGTCGGACAGGCGCGCCGCAGTCTGGTTGGCGTGGCCCTGGGGACGGCGGGCTTCTCCATGGAGGATGTGCTGCTTGAGCCCTATGGCGGACAGGTGCTGCACCTGACGGTCGGCTCGACGACGGCGCTGACCGCACTGTTGGCCGTGGGGGGCCTGGCGGGCTTCACGTTCGCCGCCCAGAAGCTCGGGCGCGGCACCGACCCGTACCGTTTGGCGGCGTTGGGGGTTCTGACGGGCGTGGCCGCCTTTAGCGCCGTGATCTTCGCGGCCCCCTGCGACTCAGCCTTCCTGTTTGGCCTTGGCACCACCCTGATCGGGCTTGGCGGCGGCCTGTTCGCCCATTGCACGCTGACCGCGGCGATGAGCCATGCCAAGGCCGGCCAGATCGGGCTTGCGCTCGGCGTCTGGGGCGCGGTCCAGGCCTCGGCGGCCGGCATCGCAATCGCCCTTGGCGGGCTGATCCGCGACGGCGT
>PLEY01000023.1 GCA_003136595.1 Burkholderiales bacterium | reverse complement strand
CAGTTTACTACCCTTCCCCACCCGCTTCTGTCCCCGGGCGAGGTTCCGGGATATTAGGCTTTTTATAGCATATCTCTGATGCTGTCGCCACCCTATTGGACATTCCTCGGCATAGTGGTAACTTAGCTGGGAGCTTAGGACATCCCTTCGCAGCGGATATATGCCTCCAAAAGCATATTTATCGATCCGCCGCCACCACGCTTTCGAAGGAGACCCAAATCGTGGCTCCACCCGAGGACATGAGCGCCCTTGCAGGAATCCTTCAGGAGTTGAAGGACACTCCTGGGGCGCTGCTGCCGATCCTGCACGGGGTCCAGGATGCCTATGGTCATATTCCGCCGCAAGCGGTGCCGATCATCGCGCGTGCGCTCAATCTCTCGCGCGCGGAAGTCCATGGGGTCGTCACCTACTACCATCATTTCCGCGAGCAGCCCGCTGGACGGTGCGTCGTGCAGATCTGCCGGGCTGAGGCCTGCCAGGCGCTCGGCTCTGAAGTCCTGGCGGCCCATGCTGAGCACGTCCTGCAGTGCGCATTCCACGAGACGCGCCGCGATGAGGCTGTCTCGCTCGAGCCGGTCTACTGCCTTGGCCAATGCGCCATCGGGCCGGCCATGCAGGTGGGCGAGACCCTGTACGGACGCGTCACGACCCGGCGCTTTGACGAGATCATGAGCCAGACGCTGGCGGTGTCAGCATGAGTGCGGGTCCCGTCACGATCTACGTCCCGATCGATTCCAGCGCCCAGGCCCTCGGAGCCAACGAGGTGGCGAGGGCCCTCGAGCACGCAGCGCGTGACGCAGGGCAGGCTGTGCGCATCGTGCGCAACGGCTCGCGCGGCATGCTGTGGCTTGAGCCCCTGGTTGAGGTCACGAGCCCTGCCGGGCGCCTCGCTTATGGCCCGGTGACGCCCGAGTCGGTCGCAACGCTCGTTGCCGAGGGACTTTTTGAGGGGCGGGCCACGACGCTCTGTCACGGTCTCACCGAGGCCATCCCCTATCTGCAGCGCCAGCAGAGAGTCACCTTCGCGCGCGTCGGGATCACCGATCCCCTGAGCCTTGCCGACTATGAGGCGCATGGCGGCTATCAGGGCCTGCGGCGTGCGCTCACGCTCGCCCCCCGGCAATGTGTCGAGGAGGTGATCGATTCAGGCCTGCGCGGTCGTGGCGGCGCNNTGCAACGCCGACGAGGGCGATTCGGGGACGTTCTCGGACCGCATGCTCATGGAGGGCGACCCCTTCATGCTGATCGAGGGCATGACCATCGCAGCGCACGCCGTAGGGGCAACGCAAGGCTACATCTACGTGCGCTCCGAATATCCGCACGCGATCGCAACCCTCGGCGCCGCACTGACCACTGCGCGCAGCAGTGGATTTCTTGGCGCAGGCATCCTGGGCGGTGCGCTCTCGTTCGATATCGAAGTTCGCAAGGCCGCCGGCTCCTACGTGTGCGGCGAGGAAACGGCACTCCTTGAAAGTCTCGAGGGCCGGCGCGGCATCGTGCGCGCGAAGCCGCCCCTGCCCGCCATCAAGGGCCTGTTCGGCAAGCCGACTGTCATCAACAATGTGATCTCGCTGGCAAGCGTGCCCGCCATTCTTGCGCGCGGTGCCAGGAGCTACCACGAGCTCGGCTTCGGCCGCTCGCGCGGCACGCTCCCCATGCAGCTGGCCGGCAATGTCAAGCAGGGCGGCCTGGTCGAGGTGGCGCTGGGGATGACCTTGGGCGATCTGCTTCGCGAGTTCGGCGGTGGAACCTACAGCGGCCGGCCGATCCGGGCCGTCCAGGTCGGCGGCCCGCTCGGCGCCTACCTCACTCCGGCACAATTCGAGACACCCCTCGATTACGAGGCTTTCGCGCGCATCGGCGCGGTTCTGGGGCACGGCGGCATCGTGGTCTTCGACGACACGGTCGACATGGCGCGCCAGGCGCGCTATGCGATGGAGTTCTGCGCGCTCGAATCGTGCGGCAAGTGCACGCCCTGCCGGATTGGCTCGACCCGTGGCGTCGAGGTCATCGATCGCATCATCGCCGGCGAGAGTCGCGCAGCCCAGATCCATCTGCTGCGTGACCTGTGTGACACGATGACGCACGGCTCGCTGTGCGCAATGGGCAACATGACCCCCTACCCCGTGCTCTCCGCCCTGAACCTCTTCCCTGAGGACTTCGGAGCGGAAGCCGAGGCCGCGCGCGCGGCCTGAGCCAGAGCGGACCATTCAAGAGGAGCACGGCATGAATTCCCTGAACGATCGCGACTTCGGCACGCCCGCAGTCGCCGCCGCGGCGTCGGTCCGGCTCGAGATCGACGGCGTTGCGATCGAGGTGCCGGCCGGCACCTCGGTGATGCGCGCCTCCATCGAGGCGGGCATCAACGTGCCCAAGCTGTGCGCCACCGATTCGCTGGAGGCGTTTGGATCTTGCCGGCTGTGCCTGGTCGAAATCGAAGGTCGCCGCGGCTACCCGGCATCGTGCACCACGCCGGTCGAGCCGGGCATGAAGGTCCGCACCCAGACGCAAAAGCTCGCCGACATCCGCCGCGGCGTCATGGAACTCTACATCTCCGATCACCCGCTGGACTGCCTCACCTGCCCGACCAACGGCAACTGCGAGCTGCAGGACATGGCGGGCGTGGTTGGCCTGCGCGACGTGCGCTACGGCTATGCCGGCGCCAACCACTTGAGCGCTCCCAAGGACGAATCGAACCCCTATTTCACCTACGACGCCTCGAAGTGCATCGTGTGCAACCGCTGTGTGCGGGCCTGCGAGGAGGTGCAGGGCACGTTTGCGCTGACGATCACGGGGCGGGGTTTTGAGTCGCGTGTGGCGGCGGGCCAGAGCGAGCCTTTCATGGAGTCCGAATGCGTCTCGTGCGGGGCCTGCGTCGAGGCCTGCCCGACTGCGACGCTCACCGAGAAGTCGGTGATCTGGATGGGTCAGGCCGAGCACAGCACAGTGACGACCTGCGCCTATTGCGGCGTGGGCTGTGCGTTCAAGGCCGAGATGAAGGGCAACGAGGTGGTCCGCATGGTGCCCTACAAGGACGGCAAGGCCAACGAGGGCCATGCATGCGTCAAGGGCCGCTTCGCCTGGGGCTACGCGACGCACCAGGACCGGATTTTGAAGCCGATGATCCGCGCCCGCATCACGGATCCGTGGCGCGAGGTGTCCTGGGAAGAGGCGATCGACTACGCCGCCGGAGAATTCCGGCGGATCCAGGCGAAGTACGGGCGCGATTCGATCGGTGGGATCACCTCCTCGCGCTGCACCAACGAGGAGAACTACCTGGTCCAAAAGCTCGTGCGCGCGGCGTTTGGCAACAACAACGTCGACACCTGCGCACGCGTGTGTCACTCGCCGACCGGCTACGGCCTGAAGCAGACCCTCGGGGAGTCGGCGGGAACCCAGACCTTCAAGTCCGTCGAGAAAGCCGACGTCGTCATGGTGATCGGGGCCAATCCCACTGATGGCCATCCGGTGTTCGCGTCACGACTGAAGAAGCGCCTGAGGGAAGGCGCCGGCCTCATCGTCGTCGATCCGCGCACCATCGACCTCGTCGACTCCCCGCACGTCAAGGCGCAGTTCCACCTGAAACTGCGACCGGGTACCAATGTGGCGCTGGCGACGGCGCTGGCCCACGTGATCGTCACCGAGGGACTGCTCGATGCCGAATTCATCGCAGAACGCTGCGAGGAGAAGGACTTCGTGGAGTGGCGTGCGTTCGTCGCGCGGGCGGAGAACTCCCCGGAGGCCACGGAGTCGATCACGGGGGTACCCGCAGCCGAGGTGCGCGGCGCAGCCCGCCTCTACGCCGGGGCGGCTAACGGTGCGATCTACTACGGACTGGGCGTGACCGAGCATGCCCAGGGCTCCACCATGGTGATGGCGATCGCCAATCTGGCCATGGCCACGGGCAATATCGGACGCGAAGGGGTGGGCGTGAATCCGCTACGCGGCCAGAACAATGTGCAGGGCTCGTGCGACATGGGCTCGTTCCCGCACGAGCTGCCAGGCTATCGGCACATCTCTGACAGCACGGTGCGTACGCTCTTTGAAGACCATTGGGGGGTGGCGCTGCAGCCGGAACCGGGGCTGCGCATCCCCAACATGTTCGAGGCGGCCCTCGATCACACCTTCATGGGTTTGTACTGCCAGGGTGAGGACATTGTCCAGTCCGACCCGAACACCCAGCACGTCGCGGCCGCGCTCTCCGCTATGGAGTGCATCGTGGTGCAGGACCTGTTTCTGAACGAGACCGCAAAATATGCGCACGTGTTTCTGCCCGGCTCCTCGTTCCTCGAAAAGAACGGAACCTTCACCAACGCCGAGCGGCGCATCTCGCCAGTGCGCAAGGTCATGCCCGCCAAGGCCGGCAAGGAGGACTGGGAGGTCACGGTCGCTCTCTCCAATGCCCTGGGCTACCCCATGCACTACGCCCATCCCGCCGAGATCATGGCCGAGATCGCGGCCCTGACGCCCACCTTCGCCGGGGTCTCCTATGCGAAGCTCGACCGCGAGGGCAGCATCCAGTGGCCGTGCAACGATGCGGCCCCAGAGGGCACGCCGCTCATGCACGTCGGCTCGTTCGTACGCGGCAAGGGACGCTTCATGCTGACCCAGTACTTCGCAAGCCGCGAGAAGGTGACGCGCAAGTTCCCCCTGCTTATGACGACCGGGCGCATCCTGTCCCAGTACAATGTCGGCGCCCAGACCCGGCGCACGGCCAACAGCGCCTGGCACAGCGAGGACCGGCTCGAGATCCATCCGCACGATGCCGAGGAACGCGGCATCGCCGAGAACGACTGGGTGGGGCTGGAGAGCCGGGCCGGCCAGACCGTGCTGCGTGCCACCATCACCGAGCGGGTTCAGCCGGGGGTCGTCTACACCACCTTCCACTTCCCGGAATCCGGTGCGAACGTGATCACGACCGACAGCTCCGACTGGGCCACCAACTGCCCGGAATACAAGGTCACCGCCGTGCAGGCGGTGAAGGTCTCCCAGCCCTCCGAGTGGCAGGAGCGCTACCGCCAGTTCTCGGGCCAGCAGAACGACTTGCTCCCCGAGCGCCAGACGCTCGCAGTGCCCACCTAGGGGACGTCATGCACACCCACAGCACCGCTTTGCCGGCCGCAAGGGGCACGTTCGACGAAGTCAGCGTGCTCCATGACGGGGCCGCAGCACCGATCGAGGAGGCCGTGGCCGAGGAGGTCCCGATCGCCCTCGAATATAACGGCGTCTCGCATGCGGTGATGTTCGCCACCCCGGCTGATCTCGAGGATTTCGCCCTCGGCTTCTCGCTGACCGAGGGGATCCTTCGCGAGCGCTCTGAACTCTATGATCTCGAGATCCGCGGCGACGGCGAGGGCGTGACGGTGGCCATGCGCATCGCCACGGCGCGCTTTGTCGAGCTCAAGCGTCACCGGCGCGCGATGACGGGCCGTACCGGCTGCGGACTCTGCGGTACCGAGAGTCTCGACCAGGCTGTGCGCACCCTGCCCCAGGTGACGAGTGCGGTACGGATCCAGGCCGCGCACCTGCACCGGGCCTTCGAGAGCCTAAGAGTCGAGCAGCGCCTCCTGTCCCTGACCGGTGCCGTGCACGCCGCCGCGTGGCTTGATGCCGGGGGCGAACTCACTCATGTGCGCGAGGATGTGGGCCGTCACAATGCCCTCGACAAGATGCTGGGTGCAGCCGTCCTCGCGGGAGTCGATTTCGGATCGGGCGCGGCCATCATCACCAGCCGGGCGAGCTACGAGATGGTACACAAGGCAGCAACGCTGAACGTCGGGCTCGTCGCCGCGATCTCGGCGCCCACGGCGCTCGCCATCCGCACGGCCGAAAGGACAGGCGTCACGCTCGTCGGATTCGTGCGCGGCACGCGCCATGCGGTCTATTGTGGTCGCGACCGGCTCATCGAGTCGCCCCGGTTTGTTCCGGCCTTAGCCTCCTGAGCCCGCATGGATATCGACAACCTGGTCACGATGGCCAATCAGATCGGCGAGTTCTTCAGCGTCTACAGCGATCGTGCCGAAGGCGAGCGCGAGATTGCAGACCACCTGAAGAAGTTCTGGGAGCCGCGCATGCGCATCGCCCTCCTCACCCACCTCGATGCCAGGGACGGTGCCGGACTGGACGCGATCGTCAGGGATGCGATCCAGGGCCACCGCCAGGAACTCATGCCGCGGGCGGCGCCATGAGCAGTGCCTCCCCCGGCGGGGGACTGCTGGCGACCGCACCGCCCGGGCCCGAGGCCTCTGGAACACTCGTTGGCGACCGGGAGACGGACAGCCGCGGTGCTCGATTGTTCGAGTTCGAGGCTGATCTCGCGACGTCGCTTCGCCGCTTCCCGATCGCGGTGCGGCACAAGCTCGATCAGTGCGGCGTCCACCTCGGCCTCGAGGACTGGCAGTTGCTGCCGCTCGAGGCGCGGCGCGCACTTCACAGTGACCCGGTGACAGGCGCGGCCGGGAGGGCGGCCTTCATCACGTTTCTCGAGGCGCTCGCGGCACGCTATTGGGCGGGGCGCCCGATCGAGCGCATCGTCCCCGAGCCTGCACCCGCGTGGCGCGACCTCGCACGCGTGCCAGCGGACCTGGCCACCCTGCTCGCCGAGGAATTCGCAGGCTTCGTGCTCGACGAGAAGCGCTGGGCAGCGCTCGACGATCTACAGCGCTTCGCGCTCGAGAAGCTGTCGCGCTCCGGCCATCGCAATCGTGGCTTTGAGGCACTGGCCCGCGAAGTCCTCGGGCTCGGAGAAGACCAGGGTCGGGCGCCCTCCTCAAGCGCTGGCTCCGGCTGCCTCGAAGCCGATGCGTAGATGCGTGCCGTCGCAAAATGGCTTGTTCTCCGAGTGACCACAGCGGCACAGGCGCACCTCGTCGAGCCGGTCGACCGTGCGGCCGGTTCCCGAGCAGATCTCGAGCGCACCGCGAAAGGCGAGCGGGCCATTTTGAAGCGGTACGATGCGCAGCACCTTGTTGCGGGTCGGAAGCGGATCTGACGGCCGCGTGGGGGGCTCGCCGCTCGCCTGGAACCCGGCCGCAACATGTGAACCGTCGCAGAAGGGCTTGTTGTGCGACTGGCCGCAGCGACACAAGGTCATCCGAAATCCGGATTCGCCGGGACCGGAGGCTTGCGCCAGTTCGATTTCGGCATGGACCGCAAGCGGGCCGTTTTCACGGACCCGCACAAGGTTGACAGCCGGAGCCGTCTCGCCGGGCTTGCCGTCCTGGCGTGTCAACCGGATGGCTCCGGAGGGGCAGTCATGGGCGACGATGGCCAGTCGAGTCCAGTCGGCCCGGTCGGGGAAGATCCATTCCCCCGGCGTGTTGGCGAGAAATACCTCCGGCTCGGCGGTCACGCAATGTCGGGCGTGGATGCAGCGCGTCGCATCGAAGCGGATCGTCACGTCCCGGCCGGCGGCCACGGTGACGGCGGAGGAGATGTTGGAGACGGCGGAGCCGGCGGGTTCGCCCGGGTTCGGCTCGCTCGCCTCTGACGCAGCGTTATGGGGTGTCACCATGGTCTTGGATCCTCCAGTCGAAATCGGAGCCTTGCGGCCCCAGGCCTTCCAGAACTCGGCATCCTTTAGCCAGCGGCGTCCATGGACCGCCAGGATCGGCAGATGGCCGGTGAGCTCGGCCGCTCGCTCGGCGAGCATCTCGAGGCGCTCGGCCACGAGCCATGCCGCCGCCTCGCGCGAGGGGTATTCCAGAGACGTGCGCGAAACGGTGAACGTCAGGCCGGCATTCTGGCCCGGATGGGCGGGATTGGCGGGGAGCCGCGTGATCGCCGAGCCGATGTCGGTCAGGGCATGCATGAGCGCCAAGCCCTGCTCGACGACGCGGGCGCGCTCTGGCGGGCACTGGTGCGCATCGGAGAGCAGCGCCAGGAGCCGCAGCATGAGGCCATAGGCGGCGTTGCCGATATCCACCAGGGACAGGGCCGGCTCGGCCGTGATCTGCACCCGCTCGCCGGTCACGACAGGGGTGCGCATGAGGGGGTTGCGCGCTGCCGGCCGCGACGGCATGAATCCCGGCCGGCTTAGGGCGAGCTCGCGCCACTGGTCGCGGATGCGCCGAAACCGGCTGTAGTGCGAGTGCTCGCTGGAGTCGGCAGATCCCTCGCCCTGATGAACGATGAGCGTGATCGCCGCCGCCACGTCCGCGAGCGAAGCGATGGTGCACAGGTGCGGCATCTGCACGTCGCGGGCGCTGAGCTGGTCCGAGCGCGCCCCGACCAGAAGCCCCGCCTCGCCGAGCTTGCCGGCCAACTCGATGAAGCTGGCGCCGATGGTCTCATAGAGCTCTCCGACGGTTGCGTAGTCGTCGACGGCATCCATGAGGCGGCCCGCGAGCCCCGCGCGCTGGTAGGGCCGCTTGTCGAACACTGCAGCATCCTGCTCGACGACCGAGCGCGGACGCTCAAGATAGATGAAGTGGTCGAGCGTCGCGGCATCGAGCGGGGCGAGCGCGACCGCGACGTCCGCGGGAAACAGTCCCGGTGAGATGGGAAAGTTAAAGCGACGGTAGTGCGGTCGGGCCCCGATCGAGATCAGCAGATTGTTGACGAGGACAAGGTGCAGCATCTCGTCGATGGCGATCGCGGTGATCTCGCTGCGCCAGCGTCCTACCGCCCTCAATTCATCCGGTTCGAGATCCTCGTTCTCGGACTGCTTCATCGAGAAAACTGCATAGAGATAGGTGCACATGAGGCAGTGCTCGATCTCGGCCGCCTCGGAAAGCATGGCGACGAGTTGATCACGATGGTTCGCAGGCTTCATTTCCTCGCCAGATCGAAAGGGGCAGTGCGAACAGCCAGTCTTGGCTGGAGCGCCCGGTCCCAGCCATGGCAGGCCGGACCGGCACGAGATTGAGAAGAATAGACAGAATTGACGGAATCCCGGGACTCGCCCAGCGCCGGGTGACGACCGACAGGGGGACGCACCTTGCCCGAGAGGTTGAATGATAAGCCAGCTTTATGACCGAGGTGTGCCGCAGGAATCCCCTCGCTCCTCGGCGCGCCGGCTGAGGTCACCTCGGGCGTTCGATGCGCCACGCGTTCGATCAGCTCGTCGAGCCTCAAGATGAAACGCGCAAGGATCGGGGATTGGCTGGCGCGATGGTAGCCGGGCACGAGGTCGATGGTTGGCGCCTCGCCGCGCAGCTCTCCAGACGACCGACCACGGCAGGAAGTTGCGCGCATATACCGGCAGCAGCATCAACCTGTCCTCGACAATGGGCAGCCGCGGGGCACCGGGAGCCTCCCTTTACGTGGCCAGCAAGCACGCCGTCGAAGGGCTCACCAAGGCGGCAGCCCCCAAGGTCCCGGCCGCCGGCGTGCGCGTGAACGCGGTCGCCCCGGGGCCGATCGAGACCGGCATGCTCGACAGGTTCACCGGCGGCGCCGCGCGCAAGGCCGCCCTCGCCGCAGCCGTCCCCGCCCAGCGTATTGGCGCACCAGACGAGATCGCCCAGACCATCCTGTTCCTGGGCTCGGATAAGGCGAGTTTTCTGACAGGGCAGATCATCGGCGTGAACGGCGGCAAGACCGCGCTCTAGACCGTTCTCGACTTATCCGGACATCGATGGCATCACGCGGGTCCGGTCAGTTCGCACGACACGTTGCTGACCAGTCCTCCCGGGCGCGGCACCGCCGATATTCAGGGGAGCCGGGCCCTCTTCGCAGGCCTCGTTATTGGATCTCCTGGATCTCGGTCTTGTTGATGATGAGCTTCAAGAAAAAGTATCCGAAGAACGGCAGCGCCAGACCGAGCGTGACGATGGTGAGCACCATCCAGAGAATCGTCTGGAGTAGCACGTCGCCAAAATTCAGGGTGTTCACGAGCTTATACTTTTTCATTTAGGGGTCCGAAGGAAGAGGTTGATGAGACGGGCCTTTTTATCACCAGCGGCAGGAGAGCCGAGGGCGGCACCGAGCCTTGGGCGCGGTGCAAGGCGAAGTCTAACGAGCGGGCCCTAAAGCGACAATCCCTCGCTTGCGGCGGCGCAGAGCGCAATCAGAGGAATCAGAGGAATCGGTGGGATCGATAGGATCGCAGCGACGCTTGGACCGGGTAGCGAACGCGGGGGCGCCGCGCAGCCCGCGTGCCGCTCAACACAATGAGTTGTGGAGAAGCGAAGCCGGCAACTCCAGCTCGATGGGGGCCGGCTGGTTGGAAAGCCAGTGAATCAACAGCCCCTCATCAAAAACCCGTGACGCGGGCGTCCTTGGGTGCCTTGATGGTGTACTCGGATTCGAAGTGGGCCTTGCCCTGCGCGGCCAGCTGCTGGCGCCAGGCAACCACCCCTGGCCGATCGTTCCACCCGTCCACTGACACGGGGGGCTCGAAGACGCGTTTCACCTCGACCTGCTCGTCGGTCGAGACCGGCGAGGCCTCGAGTACCTCGAGTGCGATCGGCGCCGTATGCAGGTTCTGCAGCTCGTAGTCGTTACCGATGCGGCGCTCGATGCGTCCTCCGAACAGGCCACTGGTGGCATTGAAATTGGACTTGGGCAGGCTCGTCACCCTGACCAGGTCGTCCCGGCCGAAGGGGATCGAAAAGTGGTCGCCGTCCTCGGGACTCCAAGACGGCAGTGAGCCCACCACGGCTCCGTCGCGGACCAGGACGAGCTGGCCGCGGGGCCATACCCCGGGCTGGCGTTCGGACTCGACCACCAGGTACGCGGCAGCCTCCTCGCGCGGGACGACTCTGACGGTCAGCTTGGCCGTCACCGGTTGTCGCTCGAGGACCACGGCCAGACGCTGGGCATCGCCGGGCAGCGTCACGGGGGATGCGACGGTGTATTCGGTGGCATACACGCCCTGGAAGGCCGACGCCTCGAAAAGCGGCTCGGTGGCAGCCTGGGCACGGGACGCGGCCGGTGCCGGAGCAGGCGCCGCCAGCATGGCCGCGCCGCTTGGAGCGTAGGCTTTGGCCGCCACCGGCGCGGCGATGCCGACCTGCCAACTCTGTGGTGCGACGATTGCGATATTCGCCCGAGGCTGCGCGGTGGAGAGCTTCATGCGCACGCCACTCCAGGCCTCCCCGCTTGCCTGGGCGATGAGCGCCCCGCGCTCGATCGTCAGCGCCCCGCTTGCCGTGTCGAGTTGGGCCCGGTACGTGGGGGTCCAGCCGGCCTGGTTGACCTGGTAGATGAGACGCACCTCTCCGGGACGCTCGGCACGCACGTGCACCACCACGGTCTCGTAGTTCTGGTTCTTGGTATTCAGCCGCTCGCGCTCATCGACCGCCTCGGCGAGCTGGCGATCCAACTCCTCGATGCGCCGCGCAAACGCCTGCCGCTTTCTGAAGGTCTGCTCGGCCGTGCGCCTAAGCGCCTCTGAGGACGCCCCGAGGCTGCGCAGGTCCGTGACCGCGCCGTTACGGTCCTCGGCGGCGCCCTTCAGAGACTTCAGGTAGGCAGCGAGCACCTCGTTGGCCTCCTGGTCGGCCGCGACCGCGGCCTTCTCGTCTTCCAAGGAGCGGATCCGGTCATCAACGCCGGTATGACGGCAGCCGTCAAGACCGGTTGAGGCAGTGACCTTGTTGATCCGGATCTCGCCGATGCGGACTTCCGGCGGAGCGAGGGCGCGCAAGGTCTGCGCGTCGAGCCCCGCCGACAGACACGCAAACACCACTTCGGTTGTGCCCGGTGTGACCTGCGCGGTTCGCTCGACCGAGGCCGAACCCGGGTAAAGCGTGACCGCGGTGACGGCCACGCGTTCGGTGCGTTCGGTGCTGTCGGCACCATGGCCCGGCGCCGCAGCGCCGGCGAGGACCAGGCCAAGGACGCAGGACACGGCAGCACGCATGGCGACTCTCCAGAAGGAACGAACCCGGAGTTTAACCGTATGCGCGCAGGCCGTCGGAACCAGGCCCCGGCCCTCCCCGCTCCCGGAACATCAGGCGCAGGAGAGATCGGCAGCCCGCCAGACGGCGCCCCGACCGATCTCGATCTCAAGCCGGCGCAGCCGCGCGCCCTGGCATGGGCCGTCGAAACACAGGCCGCTGTCGAGGTGGAACATGGCGCTGTGATGGGCGCACATCAGGGTCGAGCCGTCGTAGACCCAGAAGCGGCCGGGCTCATAGTTAAGGGGGATCGAGAAGTGGGGGCAGCGATTCTCGAAGGCGTGGATGTGGCCGGCCACCGAGAGGACGACGAGCCGGAAGCGTTCGTGGGCGGGGCCGAACTCGCGCTCGACGCAACCCGACTTCGCGAGCTCGTCAAGCCGGGCCAGTTGCGTCCCCGGCGGCGGCTCATGCGGATGGATCATGGTCCCCATGATAGTCCCCGATACTGTGCCTGCTCATCGTGATCATGGTACTGGTGGTGCTCGCCCTACCCG
>PLEY01000089.1:6764-7011 GCA_003136595.1 Burkholderiales bacterium | reverse complement strand
TCCTTCGCCCCCGCCGCCCCTCTCGCCCCTGCCTCCCCTGCCGCCTACCTCCCGTCTGACGAGCCTGACCGCTTTGTCGATTCTGGCGCTTGGCGTGAACTCCGCGGTGGCCACCCCGCAGCCTCCCGTTGCTGCGGACGGGCACGAGATCCCACTCATCGCGCAGGCAAGCCCCTCTTCAGAGGGCAATCCGGGTCCGGCTGCGCCGGCCGAACCCGGATTGCCTGGACCCAACCAAACTTCCCCA
>PLEY01000089.1:0-6712 GCA_003136595.1 Burkholderiales bacterium | reverse complement strand
TCGGTCGGGCGCGCCGCGGCGGCAGCATCGTCATGCGCGGGCTCGGTCATGGCTACACGCAGATCCTGATCAATGGTGAGCGTATCCCGCCAGGGTTCTCGATCGACCAACTGGTCCCCGACCAGGTCGAGCGCATCGAGATCTACCGCGCGCCGACCGCCGAGACCGGCGCGCGCGCCATCGCGGGCACCATCAACATCGTGCTGCGCGAAGCGCTGCGCACGCACGTCAACGAGGTGCGCCTGCAACTCGGCGAGGAGCTCGAGCGGGGCCAGAGCAATGTCTCGTGGGTGCGCAACGACCTGATGGGCGAGCACGGCACCTACAACGTCACGCTGTCGGTCGCGCAGACCAACTTCCTCACCGATACGCAAACGCGCAACGTGTTCACCAATGCCACCACCGGCGCCACCGAGCTCGACCAGGACATCAACACCGAGGAGGTCGATCGCCGCGACAACGTGCACTTCACCTCGCGCTTCCAATGGCAGCTGGGCGGAGGCGAGCAGCTCGTCCTGCAACCATTCTTCACACTCTCGAAGACCCAGACGCAGATCGACGGCACGCTCTACCAGCCGGTGGGCCTGTCGGCCGAGCCGTATGCGACCAGCCTGCAGACGGGGGATGCCCATTCGGTACTCGGGCGCGTTCAGGCGCAGTGGGTCAAACCCCTCTGGGCCGACACCAAGCTCGAGGTGCATGCCTATGTCGGTGGCTTTCAGTCCTTCTCCGACGCGCTCCTCGAGGAATACGCATCAAGCGGCGCGCGCGCCCTCACGCAGACCACCGAGACTGACATCAGCGACCGTTCCTGGCAGGTGACAGCAAAGGTCACCTCGAAGCTCTCGCCCACGCAGACCGCGGTCGGCGGTGCCGAGGTCGAGGATCTGCACCGCGACGAGGCCGCCGCCACCACACAGAACGGCGTACCCCTCCTCGCGGCCTTCGGCAGCGACGTCGAGGCGTCGGTGCTGCGCACGGCTGCCTATATCCAGGACGACTGGTCGCCCGCTGTGCACTGGGCCGCGAACGCGGGCCTGCGCTGGGAGGGCATCACGACGACGAGCGAGAACAATCTCGCCAACGTGACCAACGAGAGTGTGGTCCTTACACCCCTTGCACACGCGGTCTGGCGCTTTGACGAGCCCGACCGGGATCAGCTGCGCATCAGCTTAACGCGCAGCTACCGCGCACCAAGCCTGCAGCAACTGATCGCCTTGCCCAGTGTCACCACGCTCTATCCGGTCACCGAGAGCAATGTCGCCTCGGCACCCGACAAGGTCGGCAATCCGACCCTAAAGCCGGAGCTCGCCACCGGGCTTGACATCGCGCTTGAACACTACGACTTCCACAACGGCGTCATGTCGGTGAGCTTCTTTGATCGCAGCATCCACGACCTGATCCGCAACGTCACCACGCTAGAGGACGTCGTCTACTCAAAGTTTCCGCGCTGGGTCTCAGCGCCCGTGAATTTCGGCGATGCCACCACCCAGGGCATCGAGGCCGATGCGAAATTCCGGCTCGACGACATGTTCGCAAATCTGCCGCCGGTGACGCTTAACGCCAACATCAGCTTCTATCGTTCGCATGTCGAGGATGTGATCGGCCCCTACAACCGCCTTGATCAGCAGCCGGGCGTGCTCGCCAACCTGGGCGGCGACTACAAATTTCCGTCCGGGCGTCTGCAGATCGGGGGTAACGTCAGCTGGACGCCGCCCTTCACCGTTCAGAGCACGAACACCCAGAGCACGAGCTACGCCGTCAGGCGTCAGATTGACGTATACACGCTCTGGGTGATCGACCCTGACACCAAGCTGCGCTTCTCGGCGACCAACCTGTCCCCGCTCGAATACCTGACCGACGCGACCACCATCCAGGGCAACCAGGTCCAAAACGTGATCACGAGCGGCCGCACCACGACGCTTTTTGCAGTGCGCATCGAACGGCGCCTGTAGTTGCTTGCCTCGCTTGGGGTTCGCTTGGGATTCGCTCGGGGTTCGCTTGGGGCTCGCTGGGGTCACCGCTCCCTGTGGCGTCCCGCTCGTGTCGAGCAGCCTCGGTGTAGACTTCGGACTCCAAGCGCCTCCGGCGGGATCGATCCCGCGCCGCAGCCCCTGGGGACGCGGCGCGTCCCTGCAGGACACCGTGTGAAGAACCGATCCCGCTGCCCGCCCGGCTTTACCCTGATCGAGCTCATGGTGGTGCTCGCGGTGGTGGCCATCTTGGCCCTCCTCGCCGTGCCGAGCCTGCAGGACAAGTACATCCGCGACGAGATCACCGCCGCCATGCCGCTTGCGCAGTTGGCCGAGGCACCTGTCGCCCAGGCGTGGACTGCGACGCATGCACTGCCTGCCGACAACGTCCAGGCGGGCCTGCCGGCGGCTGAGAAGATCGTGAACAACTATGTCGCCGCAACCCGGATCCAGAACGGGGCGGTCCACGTCACCTTCGGCAACCGGGCGCATGCGATTCTGCGCGGCCATACACTGTCGTTCCGTCCGGCGGTGGTGCTCGACGCGCCCATCGTGCCCGTCACCTGGGTGTGCGGCTATAGCGCCCCACCCAACAACATGACCTTGTTTGGCGCGAATGAAACCGACATCCCGGCACGGTTCCTGCCGCCGCTGTGCCGGCCGGTCACGAACTAGGCACCCGCCTTAAGGCGTATCAACTCCAAGTCCCGGCTCAAGAGCGCCCCGTGCGCCTTGCATCCGCCCGCACTCATGGCCAGATGCAGCCGCTTGGGCCCAGGCGTCCCGCGATTCACGCGCCACGGCGCGCCACGCGCGACGCTCGCGCATCCGCCGTCCCGCAAGCATAATGGCGGCACCGGCGGTGCTGGCAGCTGCCCTCCAACTTCACCAACTGGATCATCTTTCCACGGGGGACAGTGAGTGGTATTCGATCGTGCAGTCCGCGGGCTCTTGCTGCTGGCCCTCGCCCTGGCGCTGAATCCGGCTCCCGCCGCCGCGCAGCTCTCGACCCGGGGCCTCAACGAGCGGCCGCCCACGGTTGTCGCACCCCACGATCCACAGGCCCCCAATGTGTTCGGCACCAGTGAAGACTTCCAGATGGTGTCCCTCGGTGCCGACATCTACGCGGCGATCCGTACCGAACCGCTCGGCCTTGCGGCCGACTGCAACAGCGTGTTCATCGTCGACGATGATGCCGTCATCGTGGTCGACTCGACCTCGGGCTCGGCGCGCGCTGAAATTGCCGCATTGCGCCGGATCACCAACAAACCGGTTCGCTATGTCATCAACACCCACTGGCACGATGACCATATCCTCGGCAACCAGATCTACGAGCAGGCCTACCCGGGAGTACGCTTCATCGCGCAGACGCATACACGCGAGCACATCGAGACGAACACGGTCACCGAACGCCAGCAGATCGCGGTCCAGCTGCCGCACTTCATCGCCACGCTCGATGGGTTGCTGGCCAACAACCGCTCTCTCGATGACAAGCCGATCACGCCCGAAGAACGCGCCAGCTACGAGAGCGACACGCGCATGGCCAAGCGCTTCTTGCTGAGTCTGCCCGAGGCCCACACCACGCCGCCCCAGATCAGCGTCGACTCGGGGCTCACGATCTACGACGGCCACCGCGTGGTCGAAGTACGCGACCTGGGACGGGCCCACACCGACGGCGACCTCGCGGTCTACCTGCCCACCGAGCAGGTGGCCATCGCCGGGGACATCGTCACCGCGCCGATCCCCTTCGTCGGTGCGACCCAGTCCTACGTGACCGAATGGCCGGCCACGCTTCAAAGACTACTGGCCTGGCATGCTCGCATCATCGTACCGGGCCATGGACCGATCCTGCGCGATGACGCCTACCCGCGCCTTTTGATCCGCCTCTTCGAGATCATCTCAGCCCAGGTGAAAGAGGGCGTCAAGCGCAACCAGTCGCTCGAGGAGGTCCGCAAGAACATGCATCTGGAGGGCGTCGAGCCGGCGTTCGTTGATGACTCGCCGGTGCGCCGGATGCTCTTTCAGAACAACGTCGTCTACGCTGCGGTCGGGGCGGCCTACCGTGAGCTGCAAGGCGGCCGGTAGCCCGGGATGGAATGAACGCAGCGCGCCGCTTCTCTGGGTTTCCAGGGGCTTGGGGTCGCCTGCGAATGCCTTTGGGCGTAGTTGGGGTGGTTCGAGCGGTGCGGATCTCGCGGCCTGCTCCGTTCAGCCCCACCCGGGTAAAGAAGCCAAAAGGTATCAAGTTGAAGAAGCTCGCGAATGGTTGGAGCGGGTCGGAGAAAAGCCCTGATAACAATGACGCATAAGGGATAAGGGGTATACCGCCAAAATCGAATTCGATGAGCGCGACGCCATCTTTGTCGGCCATGTCCTCGGTTTGCGCACGATCATCAGTTTCCATGGCGAGACGGTTGCAGAATGACTCAGTGAATTCGAGACCGCGATCGAAGAATTCCTGCCAGACTGCAAAGAACCGGGGCTGCGTCCGGAAAAGCCCGCATCAGGAAAGCTGATGTTAAGGGTGCCACCCGAGATTCACGGCGCCGCCATCGTCTCATCGCAGGCGGCGGGGAAAAGTCTCAACCAGTGGGCGAGCGACGTGTTGGGGGAGGCGCCACACCAGTAGGCCGTATCGGACAGCGCCCTCATCAGCCCGATCCAGATTCGCGGTTGAACAAGGCGGCGCGCGTTCCCCTATCGGGAGCCGCCAGAAACATCCGAGGGGCGGCGAGCCGCGCGTGCCGGGCCACGCGCGCACCCGGACCGTTTCTGCGTCGCTAACCCGGCACGCGCCTTAAGGTGTCGTCCGGGAAGTCCGGGGTCCCATAGGTCGCAAAAAGCGCCAGCACGCGCTCCATCTCGGCCGCGTCGAGAATGCGCGGCGCGCCGAGATGGCGCGCGAGGATGTACATGTGGGCGAGGGTCTCGACCTCGACGGCAAGCGCCAGTGCCTTCTCAGGTGTCGCCCCCAACGTGATCAGGCCGTGGTTGGCCAAGAGGCAGGCCCGGCACCCGGCGAGCGCCTCGAGTGCCCCGTCAGAGAGCGCCTGCGTGCCGAAGGTCGCATACGGCGCGCAGCGGATCTCGATGCCGCCCGCTGCGGCGACCATGTAGTGGAAGGCCGGGATCGCCTCGCCCATACAGGCGAGCGCCGTGCTGTGCGTGGAATGGGTATGGAGGACCGCCTCGACGTCAGTCCTCTCGCGGAGGATGTCGCGATGGAAACGCCACTCTGAGGACGGCCGCAGGGGGCCCGACCACTGTCCGTCGAAGTCGAGCCGTGCCAGGTCGTGCACACCCATGCGCTCATACGGCACACCGCTCGGTGTGATGAGCAGGGTCGAAGGCTTCAGGCGGACCGAGAGGTTGCCTGCGGTCCCCTGGTTCAGACCCTGAGCGTTCATCGCGCGACACACCTCGAGCATGCGCTCGCGCAAGAGGGCCTCGCCATCCTCGGCCTGGTGACGATGGACATTCATGCCGTTCATGGGGATTCCTTTTCCGGAAAGAGTGCGCGCAATTCGAGAGTGTCGCGCGCCACGCCGCGCTCGGTGATGAAGCCCGTCACGAGGCGCGCGGGCGTGACATCGAAGGCGGGGTTGCGGGCCTGTGTTCCAGCCGGCGCGAGCGCAACCTCGGCACGTGCGCCATCCTCGAGTAGGCCCGTTATATGGGTCACCTCGCGGGCGCTGCGCTCCTCGATGGGAATGAGCGCACCGGAGGCCAGCGACCAGTCGATGGAGGGCGAGGGAACCCCGATGTAGAACGGAATGCCGTTATCATGGGCGGCAAGCGCTTTCAGGTAGGTACCGATCTTGTTGCACACGGCCCCGTCGGCGCTGACCCGATCGGCACCGACCAGGCACAGGTCGATCTCACCCTGCTGCATCAGGTGGCCGCCGGCATTGTCCGCAATGAGCGTGTGGGGCACGCCATGCGCGGCCAGTTCGAAGGCGGTGAGAGACGCACCCTGGTTGCGGGGGCGGGTCTCGTCGATGAAGACATGCACCGCGATGCCCGCGTCATGCGCCTTGTAGACCGGCGCCAGGGCCGTGCCCCAGTCGATGCCAGCGAGCCAGCCGGCATTGCAATGGGTGAGTATGCCGACCGACCCGTTCTGACCCCGGTCTCGCCAGAGGGCCTCAATCAGCGGCGCGCCACTCGCGCCCAGGGCCTCGTTCTGGCTGACATCCTCCTCGCACATGAGACCCGCGTGCTCATAGGCAACGGCCGCGCGGCGCGACGCGGGCACATCCCGCAAGGCGGCGCGCATGCGCGCCACGGCCCAGGCGAGGTTGACCGCGGTCGGACGGGTGGAAAGTAGGCGGGCTGCCGCGGCCTCGAGCTGTCGCTCGGAGGAATCGGCGAGAAGGGCCAAGGCGATCCCGTAGGCCGCAGTGACCCCGATAAGGGGTGCCCCGCGCACCACCATCGACTCGATCGCCTGGGCCACGTCTTCAAGCGTGTCGAGGGTCCGGATCACGAGCGCGTGTGGCAGGGCCGTCTGGTCGATGACGTCCAAGGAGCGCTCGTTGGCATTGAGCCAGAGGGTGCGGTAGTGGCGCTCGCCTATTTTCATGGATGATATTTCCCGCCCCGGCACAGGCTCAGCGGGGCCGCGTCATGCGCTTGCGGTTGCCAAATTTCCAGACGGAGCACTCCCGGGTCGGGACCAAGCCCGAAGGGCGGTCTCCAGACCGGCCTGCCGAGAGATTTTGACATCCTCCCCATGTCTA
>PLEY01000034.1:6865-8852 GCA_003136595.1 Burkholderiales bacterium | reverse complement strand
CCGACGTGCGCCATGTGGGTGAGGTAACCCACGGAGCCGCCGGAGGGCACGTTGGGGACGCAGTCTCGATTCAAAAAGCGCTGCAGCTGGTGGACGATTTCGGGCCGGATGCCCGAATAGCCGTGCGCGTGGTTGTTCACCGCCGCCGCGATGATCGCGCGGGTCGCGGCGGCCGACAGCAGCGGTCCGACGCCGATCGCATGGCTCATGATCAGACTGCGCGACAGGCGGCCCTGATCCTCGCGGTCGACGACCGTGTCGCAGAGCGCCCCGACGCCCGTGTTGACGCCGTAGGCGCGGATCCCGTGGGCGACGATGGACTCGACGATGGCGCGCGCGCCGCGCAGGCGCGCCTCCGCCGGCGCCGACAGTTCCAGGGATGCCCCGTGGGCAATGGCGTCGACCTCTCGCCAGCCCAGGGAATCGCGGATGCACACCGAGGTGGTCATGGCCCCGATCATAGCGTGTGGCGTGACCGTGAGGCGCACGTCCCGCACCAGGCAGCGGCGCCGTTGCCGGCCGCCCTACACCGTTCGTCACCCGGCGTCGATGCCCGAACGTCTCCATTTCCGACGGGCGATCCCGGCTCGAGCCTACCGAACGCGGCCCGATCCGTCGCGATACTCTCAGACACACGGACGCCGGCAAATCTGCGTCGCACCAACGTCAACGAATGGAGGAATCAAGATGAGTGAAACCACGCGCACCTATGATACGGCGCATAAAGCGGAAGCCGCCGCTCAAGGCCTCAAATCCGCGGGATTCGACGGCGATTCGATCACCGTGACGGCCGCCGCTGGGCCCGCCCCCGTTGGGCCGGCCCCCGATTCACCGCAGCCGCTCTGGGCCGTGAGGGTCCGGGCCCCGTTCGGTCACGGCGAGGCTGCCGCGACCATTCTCGACGGGTTCGGTCCGCTGGCCTCCGCGACGAGCCGCGGGCACGCGGGCGATGTCGACGTCGGTGCGATTTCCAGGCTCTCGGGGCCGGTCNNGGTCTCGCCAGGTGTGATCAGCGGACTCTCGCGTTCGCGTCCGCCCGGTGCGATTGCGAAGTTGTCGCGGCCGCGACCGGTGGGCGCCATTTCGTCTCTTTCCCGACGGCGCCCGCCGGGGGCCATCGCCCGGCTCTCCAGGCCCGCCGCGTCCGGGGCCATCTCCCGTCTCTCCTCGGGCTGGTATTTCTCGAAGCTGTTCGGTCTGCCGCTGCTCACCCGATCGCAGGCGCCGATCGAGCCGGATCGGAGCTTGCTCGCCGACCAGCATCCCCCGATGCGCCGCTTCGAAAACCGCTACTGATCCGCAGCTACTGAACGGCGTCCAAAGGCGCAATCGGCGGCGCCTGTTCCCAGCCGCCGCCGAGCGCCTTGAACACGGTGACCTGGTCCGAGGCGAGCGCCTGGTCGGAGCCGGCCAGGGAGGCGCTGACATTGACGAGGTCGGTTTCGGCGGTGAGCAGGTCGAGATAGCTCACGCGGCCGAGCTCGAACTGGGTCTCGATCAGATTGAAGGCGAGCTGACTCTGATCGCGGGCCTCGCCCAGGGCGGCATTTCGGTCGAGTTCGCTCCCATACGTGGCGAGGGCGGACTCGATGTCTTCCAGTGCCTGGAGTACGGCGCCCTGGAAGCCGGCGAGCGCAGCGGAGGCGGTGGCGCGGGCTTCGCGGATTTCGGCTCGCGCCACGAGAATGTCGGGAAATGACCAGCTGAGCAGCGGCCCCGCGCCGTAGCTCCGGTTGCGGCGCGCGCCGAGGCCGCCGACCCGGTTCGATTCCGACGCGGCCGATGCACCGAGAGTGATGGTCGGGTAGAGGTCCGCCGTGGCCACCCCGATCCGTGCCACGCTGGCCGCGAGCTCACGTTCGGCTTGGCGGACATCGGGCCGCCGGCGGAACAGGCTCTTGACGTCGCCGGCGGGCAGCACCCGATTCAATCGCGGCGGGGATCTGCAGGCATCGGCATCCTGGGAAATCTCCTCGGGCGGCCGGCC
>PLEY01000034.1:0-6850 GCA_003136595.1 Burkholderiales bacterium | reverse complement strand
GCATAGGCGCAGGCGTTGACGTAGGCGCGGGTGGTTTCCGCCGCGACGCTGATCCGGGTCACGTCCTCGGCCGCCTGCTGCGCCTGGTAGTCGGCCGACGCGGCCTGCACGGTGCGCCGGACCCGCCCGAACAGGTCGAGCTCGTAGGCACTGATCCCAACGCTTGCGCTATCTTCCCTAAAGATGCCGCGCGCGCCGGTCTGTGACAGGTCGGCGGGCGTCAAGGTACTGCTCCCCGTCTGGCTTGCACTCACGGTTGGCCAGGTCGCGGCCGCCTGGATCTGATACTGGGCACGCGCCTTCGCGATATCGAGCACCGCGACCCGCAGATCGCGGTTGTTCGCAAGGGCCAGCGCAATCACCTGCGCGAGGCGTGCATCCAGGAAAAAAGTGCGCCAGTCGACATGTGCCAGGCTCGCCTCGGCCGGAATCGGCGCGGACTGGCGCGGAGCTGGCGTGCCGCCATCGCCAAGCGCTGGGTAGGCAGCTGCCACCGGAAGGGCCGGTCTCTCGTAGGACGGCGCGAGATTGACGCAGCCGCAAAGGATACCCGCGATGCCAGAGGCTAAGCACAGCACGCGAGCGCGAGCGAGGTGACGGATCATGCGAGATCTCCTGGCGGGGCGGAAAGGGGGCGCGTGGGGTACTCGGGGGGCGCGTGCACCTCACGCCCCCCAAGTACCCCACGCGCTCCGGAGGTGGAGGAGTCGGCACGTCCTGCGGGGCCCGCATCGGATGCGAAGGCGCGCATCACCACCACGAAAAAAAGCGGCACGAACACGAGCGCAAGCAGCGTCGCCGACGCCATGCCGCCAAAGACAGCGGTGCCGAGGGCATTCTGTGCACCGGCCCCGGCGCCGTGGCCGAGCATGAGGGGCATGACCCCCAGCATGAAGGCGAGCGAGGTCATTAGGATCGGGCGCAGGCGCAGGCGCGCGGCCTCAAGGGCGGCACTGATGAGGTCGCTGCCCTCTGCGCGGCGGTCCTTGGCGAACTCGACGATCAGGATTGCATTTTTCGCAGCCAAGCCGACCGTCGTCAGGAGCCCCACCTGGAAGTAGACGTCCTTCAGCTTCCAGGTGAGGAGCGCGGCGACCAGGGTGCCGAGCACGCCGAGCGGCACCACCAGGACGACTGACAGGGGGATGGTCCAGCTCTCGTAGAGCGCAGCCAGGCACAGGAACACGACCAGGATCGAGGCGGCATAGAGCAGCAGGACCTCGGAGCCGGCCGCGCGCTCCTCGCGCGAGATCCCCGTCCAGGAGACGCCGATGCCCTGGGGCAGGCGCGCCGCCAGGGACTCCATGATCACCATCGCCTCGCCGCTCGAGGCCGCGCCGGGTTTGGCCATCCCCAGGATCTCGGCTGAGGGCAGTCCGTCATAGCGCTCAAGGCGAGGCGAACCGATTCCCCAGCTTGCGCTCGCAATCGCCGCGAACGGCACCATGGTGCCGGCCTGATTGCGTACGTACCAGCGGTCGATGTCCTCCGGCAGCATGCGAAACGGTGCGTCGCCCTGCAGAAACACCTTCTTCACACGGCCGCGGTCGAGGAAGTCGTTGATGTAGTTGCTGCCCCAGGCCGTCGAGAAGGTCTGATTGATGTCCGCAACCGAGAGGCCGAGGCTCGTCGCCTTCTGCCAGTCGATCGCGACATGCAATTCCGGAGCATCCTCAAGCCCGTTGGCCCGCAGGGCGACGAGCCGTTCATCGGCGCGTGCGCTCGCAAGGAGGCTCGAGCGTGCCGCCATCAGCGCCGCATGGCCAAGATTGGCCCGGTCCACCAGTTCCAGGTCGAAGCCGCTCGCGTTGCCGAGTTCAGAGACCGCAGGCGGCGCGACGGCGAAGACGCTCGCATTGCGGATCGCCGCAAAACTGCCAAAAGCCCGCGCAATCACGGCATCCACGCCGAGCTTGGCGCTGGAGCGCTCGGACCAGGGCCGTAACTTCACGAACGCGAAGCCGGCATTCTGGCCGCTACCCGCAAAACTGAAGCCTGCGACGGTGAAGATCGATTCCACCGCTGCCTTCTCGTCGACGAGGAAGTGGTGTTCGACCTTGGCCAGCACCTGGCTGGTCTGATCCTGGGTGGCTCCTGGCGGCAACTGCACGATGGCAAAGATCGTGCCCTGATCCTCATCCGGCAGAAACCCGCCAGGCACATGCATGTAACCAAGGACCACCAGGGCGAGGATGGCCGCATAGACGCCCATGTAGGGCAAGGGATGCGCGAGCACGTGGCCGACCACGCCACGATAGCGGCGCTCCCCGCTCGCAAAGCCGCGATTGAACGCCCCGAAGAAGCCCATCTGGCGCGTCCCTCCCTTCCCGCCCTTCCCGCCATTCTCACCGGCATGCCCGCCGGGTGGCGGCGGCTTCAAGAGCGTCGCGCACAGGGCCGGCGTGAGGATCAGGGCGGTCAGGACCGACAGGCTCATCGCCGCGACCATGGTGACCGAGAACTGGCGATAGATGACCCCCACCGACCCCGAAAAAAAGGCCATCGGCACGAACACCGCCGCGAGCACCAGGGCCACACCGATCAAGGCGCCAGAGATCTGCTCCATCGACTTGTAGGTGGCAGCGCGGGCTGCGAGACCCTCCTCGGCCATGACACGCTCGACATTCTCGACAACGACGATGGCATCGTCGACCAGAAGGCCGATGGCGAGCACCATCGCGAACATCGTCAAGGTGTTGATCGAATAGGAAAAGAGCGCGAGCACGCCGAACGTGCCGAGGAGCACCACTGGCACCGCGATCGTCGGGATGAGCGTTGCCCGCCAGTTCTGCAGGAAGAGGTACATGACGAGGAACACCAGCGCGACCGCCTCGACCAGCGTCTTGACCACCTCCTCGATCGCGATGCGCACGAAGGGCGTCGTGTCATACGGGACCACCGCCTCCATGCCGCTTGGAAAGAAGGGCCTCAGTTCGTCGAGCTTCGCGTTCACGGCGCGCACGGTGGCGAGCGCATTGGCTCCGGTCGCGAGCTTGATCGCAAGACCCGTGGCCGGCTTGCCGTTGAAGCGCGAGACCGTGTCATAACTCTCGCTGCCGAGCTCGATGCGCGCCACGTCCGAGAGCCGTACGCGCGAACCGTCGGTCTGGGTGCGCAGGAGAATCGAGCCGAACTCCGCCGCGGAGGTGAGGCGCGTCTGGGCCATGATGGTCGCGTTCAGCTGCTCGGAACCGGTATTCGGCACACCGCCCAGCTGGCCCGCGGAGATCTGGGCGTTTTGCGCCTGGAGCGCGGTGCTGACGTCCGCCGGGGTGAGCTTGAAGCTGTTCAGCCGGTCGGGATCAAGCCAGATGCGCATCGCATACTGAGACCCGAAGAGCGTCGTGTCCCCGACCCCCTCGACGCGGCTGATGGGGTCGACGACATGGGCCGCGACGTAGTCCGCGAGGTCGGCGCTGGAGAGCCGTCCATCGGCGGAGATGAAGGCCAGCACAACCAGGAAGTTGGTGGAGGATTTGGTCACCTGGACACCGAGCTGCTGGACGGTCTGGGGCAAGAGCGGCGTCGCCAGAGCCAGCTTGTTTTGCACCTGCACCTGGGCGGTGTCCGGATCCGTGCCGTTCTCGAAGGTCAGCGTGATGGTGACATTACCCACCGAGTCGCTGGTCGAGGCGATGTAGCTCAGATGGTCCAGACCCTTCATCTTCTGCTCGATCACCTGGGTGACGGTGTCCTCGACGGTCTTGGCGGACGCCCCCGGGTAGCTGGCGGAGATGGCAACGGCAGGGGGTGCGATCGCCGGGTATTGGGCGATCGGCAGGGTCTTGATCGCCACCACGCCGCACAGCATGACGACGATGGCGATCACCCAGGCGAAGATCGGCCGGTCGATGAAAAAGCGGGTCATTTTGAATCCCCCGATCAGTTGGACGCGACGGTGCGTCGCGCACCGGTGGGAGCTGTATCTGTGCTTGGGGCGCCGGTCCTTGGGGCACCCGTGGCCGGGGCATCCCGATAGTCGATCAGGATCGCCTTGACCGCGCCCCCCGCGTGCGCCTTGTCCTGGCCGTCAACGGCGACGCGCTCGCCGGCGGCGAGGCCCGAGGCGATGAGCCAGCGGTTGCCGAGCGCGCGCTCGGTCTCGATTGCACGCTCCTCGAGCTTGCCGGCTGCGTCGATCACGAACACGAAGGGCTTTCCCTGTCCGTCGCGGCGCACCGCCGCCTGGGGCACGAGCAGGGCCTGCTCACGGACACCCTCCTCGACCTCGGCGCGTACGAACATCCCCGGCAGGAGCTCGTTCTTCGGATTCGGAAACACGGCGCGCACGGTGAATGCCCCGGTGTTCTGATCCACGGTGACATCCGAGAATTCGAGCCGGCCGGTAAGCGGATAGCGGCTGCCGTCTTCCAGGATCAGGTGGACCTCGGTCGCGCCGCCTGCCGCGGAGATGGCTGCCGGAGAGGTTCCCGAAGGGACTCCAGACACGGCTCCCGAATCGGCTACAGAATCGGCTCCCGATGCGGGCTGCTCGAGCTTGCCCCGGCCCAGACCGCGTCGTAGGCGCAGCAGGGTCGTGCTGGACTGGGTGACGTCGACATAGATCGGGTCGAGCTGCTGCACCGTGGCGAGCGCGCTCGCCTGGTCGGCGGTCACGAGCGCCCCCGTCGTAAACGAGGACTTGCCGATGCGCCCGGCAATGGGCGCTGCAAGCTGCGTGAAGGCGAGATTGATGCGGCTGGTCTCAAGCGTCGCGCGCGCGGCTGCCACGTCCGCCTCGGCCTCGTCCGCGCTCGCTGCCGCATCATCGGCATCCTGCTGGCTCACCGCCTTTAGCCCCACCAGTTCCTGGTAACGCTGGGCTTTCAGGCGGGACGAGCGCAGGTTCGCCTGCGCCTTGGCGAGTGCGGCGGTTGCACTGTCAAAGCTCGCGCGGTAGGTGGCCTCGTCGATGCGGTAGAGCACCTGCCCCGCCTTCACGTCACTGCCCTCGCGAAACAGGCGCGCCTTGACGAGACCCGTGACCTGGGGCCGGATCTCGGCAATGAGGTAAGGGGCGGTGCGCCCTGGGAGTTCGGTGGTCAGCGCCAGATGCTCGGGCTTGACGACCACATAGCCCACCTCAGGGGTGGCAGGCGCGCCCGAGGTCGGCCCGTGCGGAGGCTGGCCACAGGCCACCAGCAGCACCGGCAGCGCGGCAAGAGGGAGGGTTGCGCGCAGCGCACGGAACAGGTGATTCATTGTGGGACTCCTTCGGGTGGCTCGGACGGCAGGCGCAAACGGCTCGTGGCAACCTCGTGTCCGGGGGGGCGGCGGTGAATTCGACGAGGGCATACGGCCAAACTCCTGATCAAAACAAAACGGTACGGTTCCGTATTGTAATTGACGTTCGGGGTTTGTCAAACTAAACTGTACGGACCAGTACTGAAAAGGGAGGGATATGCGCGTACTGAGCGAGGCCAAGCGCCAGGCGATCCTCGAGACGGCCTGCGAGGTCTTCCTGGAACTGGGCTTCGAGCGGACCTCCATGGATGAGATCTCGGCGCGTGTCGGGGGCTCGAAGGCGACCCTCTATCGCTACTATCCGTCGAAGGCGGAGCTGTTTCTCGAGGTGGCCCAGGTGATCGGCGAGCGCAGGCTCAAGCCCGCCTTCCTGGAACTTGAGAACGCGACGGACAACCTCGCCCGCGCGTTGCGCCGCTTTGGGGAGAAGTTTCTCGGATTCACCATCCAGCCCGACGCGGTCGCGGGGCTGCGCATGATCATCGCCGAGTCCGGCCACTCGGACATCGGCGAGCGCTTTAACGCGCTCGGACCCGCGAGGGACCAGGCGCAGGTCGCAGACTTCCTGGCCCAGCAGATGAAGGCCGGACGACTGGCGAAGGCCGATCCGCAGACCGCCGCCCTGCACCTCTTCGCACTGCTGAATGCTGAGATTTTGCCCAGGCTTCTGACCCGCCCGGGGGTGGGTGAAGGCGCGGATCCGGCCCGGATCCGTCAATTGGCCGCGCGCGCGATAGCTGCCTTCATGCGCGCCTACGGACCCGCGGGCGCAAGCTTGTGACTGCCGATCCCGAAAGCGCCTAGCCGCTTCGCTGTGGCCAGCCGGCCCGCGCGGCGCCGCGCAGCGTCGCCATCACGATCAATCGGTGGAACGGCGCGATGACGCCAATGTAGAGGCGCCCAAGGAAGTTATGGCACTTCACGACCGTCGCCACGACCAGGTAGGCACCCGGCTCGCCGGATGCCGAGGGCGCGGGGTCGATGCGATGCATGACCGAGAGCCGGAAGTCGAGATGCTTGTCGTCCTCGCCGAGAATGATTTCGGCGGCCTGCACGGCGTAGATCCGAAAGATCGAGACGCGCCCTGCCCCGCCACCCCGAAGCTGCCGGGACGTCTTCACTCCAAAGCAGCCCATGATGAGGTCGCGCAGGCGCATGAGCTTGCGCACCCAGGGGGCCTGGCGCCCAAACGCAAAGCGCGCCAACGCCTCAGGGTCGGCGATGGTCCCGGCGGGCAGGCGGATCGCGAATGCATCGGCGAGGTTGGGGCTCGGGTACTGCCCCTTTAGCTGAGATTCAGCCGGAAAATCGACCGGGAAGGGAGACTCCTCGGTTGGCCTTGCAAGCATCGGGCTACCCTCCTGGTCTTACCAGCGCCTTGACCTCGCACCCGCCGACGGCGCTCAAGGCTCGCCCCGGCCAGCTCGTCTCGCCGCGTGCTGTTCTCGACACTTTCAGTATAGCCAATCACGGCGCNNGGGGTCCTGCTTTTTGCCCCCAGTTCCCGCCACAGCCCAGAGCGCGGACCTCGCCCGCGCACGCTTTCACTCAATTTCCCGCATTTGCTGCCGATTAGCCCTGTGTAGGGAGGCACCTCCGACGGTGC
>PLEY01000005.1 GCA_003136595.1 Burkholderiales bacterium | reverse complement strand
TCGCGCGCCAGGGCAAGCCCTCGGCGATCGTGGCGCTGCAGGAGCCGCGGCGCACGGCGACCATCGCGGCGCTCTTTTACACGCTCGAGGCGGCCGCCCAGGACGACGCGGCGGAATTGGCCGAGGCCTTGATGGTCGATCTCAACAACGATGCGGAGGCCGCGGCGCGCGATGAGCGCACGAGAAACCAGCGCGAGCTCGATGCGGCGGCCATTTTGCTACGCGAATTGACGGGCATGGTGCTCGAGGATGATGGACTGCCACTCGACCGCTGGCGTGAGGTGCTCTTTGAGCGCATCCCGCGGGAAGACTTGGACGAGGCGATCCAAAAGATCGATGCGATGGCGATGCCGGGAGACACCAAACCCTATGGTCAATTGCGTAAACGCTGGCGCCGCGCCAAACGCCTATTCTTCCAGATCGCGACTCGGGTGCAAACCGCCGCCGCCCCGAATGGCGAGCCGGTCCGCGAGGCCGTCGAGTACTTAAAGAACGTGCCGAATTGGACGGATGCGCCGATGCACGATGCGCCCACGGCGGCGATCCCGAAACCCTGGCGCCCTTACGTCCTCGATGAGAGCGAACGGGTCGCGGACCCTAAGGCCTACGTCTTCTCCATCATCGATGCGTGGCGCACGGCAATCAAACGTCGTGATGTGTTCACCGAACCTGGAGCGCGCTACGGAGACCCCCGTCGAGGGCTGCTCGAAGGGGCCGCGTGGACTTCCTCGCAGCCGCTGATCTGCCGGGCTCTTAATCGCTCGCTCGACGCCGATCTCGAGATCGAGGCCCTCACGCGCACCCTCGACACCGCCTACCGCGAGGTCAATTCCCGTATCGACACGAACCCGGATCTGCGCATCGAGAAGGTCGATGGCAAAGCGCAGATCATCGTCACGCCACTCGACAAACTGGA
Organism: Burkholderiales bacterium; assembly: GCA_003136595.1. GTDB lineage: Bacteria > Pseudomonadota > Gammaproteobacteria > Burkholderiales > Burkholderiaceae_D > BOG-994. Next base: position 1,749 of record PLEY01000005.1, on the reverse strand, counting down.
GGAGCCGGACAGCTTGAAAGCCCTGCGCACGGAAGTCGCACGTCGCATGCCCCGCGTAGATTTGCCGGACATGGTGCTCGAAATCATGGGCCGTACGGGCTTCGAGAAGGCCTTTACGCATTTGAGTGAACGGCACGCACGGGTCGAGGATTTTCCGATCAGTCTGAGCGCCGTCTTGGTGGCGGCCGGCTGTAACATCGGGTTCGCGCCGATGATTCAAGAGTCGATCCCGGCGCTGCGGCGCGAGCGCTTGTCGTGGCTGACCCAGAATTTCCTCCGTGCCGACACCTTGAGTTCGGGCGGTGCGATTCTTGTCGCGGCCCATAACGCCTTGCCCTTGGTCGCCCACTGGGGTGCCGGGGACGTGGCTTCGGCCGATGGCATGCGGTTCCTCGCGCCGGCCTCCGCCATCCACGCGGGACCGAATCCCAAATACTTTGGTCAAGGGCGCGGCCTGACCTGGAACAACCTGCTCTCGAATCAGTTCAGTGGTTTGAACGGCCTGGTGGTTCCCGGCACGATGCGCGACAGCCTGGTGCTGCTCGCGCTGCGGCTCGAGCAAGAGACTGAACTCGAACCCCTCGAAATCATGACCGATACGGCGTCCTATTCGGATGCGGTCTTTGCCCTTTTCTGGCTGCTCGGCTACCAATTCAGTCCGCGGCTGGCCGACATCGGCGGTGCGCGCCTGTGGCGCATCGACCGCAAGGCCGATTACGGTCAGTTCAATGACCTCGCCACCGGCTCCATCAACGTCGGGTTGATCCGAGAGAATTGGCCCGACCTGATCCGTCTCGCCGGCTCGTTAAAGCTCGGGCACCTGAAGGCCTCCGGTGTCATGCGGACCCTGCAGGTGAAGGATAATCCGACGACCCTCGCGCGCGCCTTGTCCGAGCTCGGCCGCATCATCAAGTCGCTGCACGTCCTGCGCTACATAGACGATGCAGCGTTCCGGCGTCGCATCCTTACGCAATTGAATCGTCAGGAACTACGTCATCGTCTCGGCCGGCGCATCTTCTTCGGCGAACGCGGCGAAATCCGCAGCTCCCTGCGTCAAGGGCAAGAGGAAGATCTCGGTGCGCTGGGCCTGCTGCTCAATGTCGTCGTGCACTGGAATGCGATCTACATGCAAGAAGTGATAACCCAACTCAAGGCCGAGGGCTGGGTGATCGAGGACGCCGATCTCGCGCGACTCTCCCCGCTCATCTGGCGGCACATCAACTTCCTCGGACGCTATAACTTTGCCGTGCCGGACGTGGTGGCCAACGGGGGCTTGCGGCCGCTTTGCGCTCCGGGTTCCGAATGGGACTTTTGAAACGTCTTATGTGGCATTTCTGTCCCGCTCAGCCGTACGGGCCCTCTTCCGATCGGTCGCCAAATGCGCCGGTCCCAATGCACTCGGCATCATCATGACGGGGATGGGCGACGACGGCGCCCGTGGTCTGCTCGAGATGCGCGAGGCGGGCGCGCCGACGGCGGCGCAGGACGAGGCCACGTGCGTGGTGTTCGGCATGCCGAAGGAGGCGATCCGGCTCGGCGCGGCCCAGACCGTGCTGCCCATCGGGCGCATCCCGCAGGTGATCATCGATTGGGGCCGGAGCGGGTGAGCGGCGACTCGACTTAGAACAGCCCCACCACCCGGCCCGCCGCATCGATGTCGATCCGGGAGGCTGACGGGTTTTTCGGCAGACCCGGCATCGTCAGCACCTCACCGCAGATGAGCACGATGAATTCGGCGCCGGCGGCGAG
>PLEY01000169.1 GCA_003136595.1 Burkholderiales bacterium | reverse complement strand
GAGGGGCTTGCCGCGGCGCGTTTCGGTCAGCACTGGGGGTATCGGTCGATTCGTACCCCCAACCATACCCCCAGCCGATCGGGATCTCAAGAAATCGGCCGGAACGGCTTGAGACAAGGTCTGTCGCTAAGTCGTTGTCACGTATACGGTATTCAGGACAGCCTGGTACATCCTGAAAGCGCCCGGGACCCGCATGCGCAGTTCAGGTGGCCAGTTGCATGGCTTGCCTCATCTGGTGAAGAAGGTTCGGGCCCACATCGGGCATGCAACTCAAAAGGTAGCCGAATTGCCCGCGGTGCAAAGCGCAGCGCTCAGCGCCGCCCGACGCGCCTGGGTCCAGGGTGGCTCGCGCTGCAGGCGGTTGCGGTTCGACAAAGCCCGGGCAGGAACTTACACTGGCGGCCTCGCCCGGGACCGCTTCTGCCCGGCGGCGGCATTTTGTCGTGGGCGGACTTCGGCTTCACTCGATTCGGAAAGAAAACATCATGGAATCCTATCTGCCGCCGATGCAAGGCATCACGAAGGGCATCCGTCAGGGGCGCAACGTGCTGGAAGGTTATCAGCGCGGCTGGGGGTTGCAGTTCGGGGGCCTCATGGAGCGGATCGAAAAGGATCCGCTGCACCGCGAGGCCGCGGCCGCAGCGGGCGATCTGGGCATCCTAAGCCAGCACAACCGCATGAACATCTTTCTCATCATGCGCTTTTTCCTGCACAAGATCCCCTTCGGCCACATCGTGGAGTACGGCTCCTACCGCGGTGGCAGCGCGATTTTCATGGCCTACGTGGCCCAGCAGCTCTACCCGGGCATGAAGGTCTTCGCCCTCGACACGTTCGAAGGAATGCCGGTCACGGACAAGAATGTCGACGCCCACAACGCTGGCGATTTTGCCGACGCGGATCTCGGTCGCTTGAAGGCGCGGATCGACCGCTTGAAGCTCGACAACCTCGTGCTGGTGAAGGGGCTGTTCGAGGACACCAACGATGCGGTCATGGCTGAGGCAGGCAAGGTCAGTCTTGCGCATATTGACTGCGACATCGCCCCGGCGGTCCGCTATTCCTATGAAGGGGTCAAGCCCTTCATGGTTGACGGCGGCTACATCGTCTTCGATGATGCCACCTACTCGAGCTGCATCGGCGCAACCGAGGTCGTCGAGGACATCGTCATCCGTCGCGATGGCCGCAATTCCGAACAGATCTGGCCGCACTTCGTGTTTCGCGCCTTCGCCGAACGAGCCTGATGGGCAGAGGCTCGCGCTGGGACAGCGAGCGCCCTTCCCCGCCGCGAGGCCGTTCACGGCGCCTGAACGGCCCCGGCTCGATGGATCTCCATATAACGTCCAGGCTCCTTCAGGTCAGCGAATCCGCAGCGACGATAGATCGCATGCGCATCACGGGTCACGAGCACAAAGCGCCGCACCGAATCCAGCTCGGGGTGCTCAAGAATGGTCGCGACGAGCCAGCTGGCAAGACCGAGGCGGCGCCGCTCGGGGACCACGAACACGTCGGCCAGATAGGCGAAACTGGCGCGGTCGGTGATGACGCGCGCGAAGCCCACCTGCTGGTCCTGACTGTAGAGCCCGAAACACAGTGAATTGGCGATGCCGCGCTCGACCTGGGCACGGCCGATGCCACGCGACCAGTAACTCTGGGTGAGAAAGCCGTGGATCAAGTCGACATCGAGGCGCGCGGGATCGGTCGAGATGGCATAGCCGTCCTGTTCGGGCTCGATCTGCATGGGCAGTCCTCCGTGCGCGTCGCCCTTCGGTAACCCGGTCTGGCAGCGCCCTGCGGGCGTCGTGCAGGGATGGCATACTCTATGATATCGAAGACGCCCGTGCGCGCTGCGGGCCATCGCCCTGCGTGTCAAAAATGGGCGGCCGAGTCCCAGGCGCCGCGTGCCGATGAACACACCGCAGCAACAGCGTGCCCTGATCCTGCACCGTCTCGCGTGGGGGGTGCTGGCCCTTGGGTTCTGTGCGGCGCTGGCGGTGTATCTCACGCACGACCCGGCTCCCACCCAGGTGGTGGGTTACGAGAAGGTCAATGGGGTCTGGGTCCCGGTCCCCGCCGAGGACGACCGTCGCTATCAGCTCGAGGTCGAACGCATCGGCGGCAAGATGGGCTTGGCCATGGTCGAATTCAACGACTGGTTCGCGGGGCTCTGGCAGGGCCGCACGCTCGCCTACACGCTGGTTGTCATCACGCTTGCCTTCGCTGCGCTGCTGCGCTTTGTGGGTAACGAACTCGGGCGCGATCCTGATCCGGCCGACGACACTGCGACACCCGGGCCTCCCCCGCGCTAGCCTGCGCGACCGGGAGGTCCGCGTGCCGACCTCCGAGGTTGCGCGCCATGATCGAGCCGCATTGCCAGCGCGGTTTGCCGCTCGGCGCAAACGCGGGTAGTCTCTGCACGAGACCCGACACGCCCGGAGATTCCCCTGATGTTCAAGATCCGCTCAGCGCTGCGCGAGCAGCGCGGTTTCATCGTCATCCTGCTCAGTTTTGGCCTGTTACGCGTGGCCGTGGCCGACTACAACCCGGTCCCCTCGGGGTCGATGCGTCCCACCATCCTCGAGGGTGACGTGGTGCTCGTCAACCGGCTCGCCTACGACCTCAAGGTGCCGCTTACGGATTTCGCTCTGGCGCGCCTTGGCGAGCCCGTGCGCGGCGACATCATCACCTTCAATTCACCGCGCGACGGCGTGCGTCTCATCAAGCGCGTCGTGGGCCTGCCGGGCGACGTGGTCTCGATGCGCGACAAGAAGCTCTCGATCAACGGTGTGCCGCTTAGCTACGTGCCCCGTGGCCCGGTCACCGAGAAGGTCGGCGACGATGCGGCTGTGCCCGGCCTGCGCGTCAGCGAACAGCTGGGCCCACGCGCCCACGACGTGCTCTGGCTCGATGGCGTTCAGGGCCGCGACAATTTTGGTCCGCTCAAGATCCCAGCGGACCAGTACCTGATGCTGGGCGACAACCGCGACAACAGTGCCGATTCGCGTTACATCGGCCTCGTGCCCCGGCGCCTTTTGATCGCCCGTGCCGAGCGGGTGCTGGTCTCGGTGGATCCTCTGCGCAATTTCATGCCCCGCGTCGAGCGCTTGGGCGCGAGCCTGTACCCCTAGCGTGGCCGCGCGGAGCTGACGGGGGCGTGCTGCAGCACCCGGTTGAGCACGCGTTCCTCAAGCTGGGCGAAGCCCGGACTGCCGTGCAGGCGTGGGCGTGCGAGCGCCACCGGCACGTCCATGGCGATGCGCCCGGCCTCGATCAGGATGATCCGATCCGCAAGCGCGATCGCCTCAGCCACATCGTGGGTGACGAGCACGGCCGTGAAGCGCTCGCGCTGCCACAGGCTTGCGATCAGATCCTGCATCTCGATGCGGGTGAGCGCATCGAGGGCTCCCAGAGGCTCATCGAGCAGCAAAAGCCGCGGGGCGTGCACCAGGGCGCGCGCCAGGGCGACGCGCTGCTTCTGACCGCCTGAGAGCACAGCGGGCCACTCGTTGGCGCGGTCCGCGAGGCCGACCTGCTCGAGAAGCCTGCGGGCGCGGGCCCTGCCGTCCGGGCCAAGTCCGAGTGCCACGTTGTCGACGACGCGCTTCCAGGGGAGCAGCCGCGCGTCCTGGAACATGATCCGCACGTCAGGATGCCTGCCCTCGTGCGGCTTGCCATCGATCAGGATCGGCGCGGGCAGACCGCGGGCGACTGGGCTTGGCTGCTCAAGGCCCGCCAGGAGCCGCAACAGCGTGCTCTTGCCGCAGCCGCTGCGCCCGACGATCGCGACGAATTCACCGGCACCGATGCGCAGCGTGAGGTCCTCGATCACGGCGCGCTCGCCAAACCGCTTCGAGAGGCCCGTGAGCGCCAGCGTCACGGCACCCGAGGGCGGCGCCGCTGACGGTTCGGCGGGCTCGTCAGGCTCGTCGGCCGCCTCACGCCGCGTCCACCCGGGCTGGGCCAGCCGGGCGAGCTCGCTGGGGTCGGTCAGCAGACCCGTTTCAAGGGACAGGTTGGATGCGAACATGGCGTGGGCCCTCATCAAAAGCCGCTATAGCGCGTGGCGGACAGGATGGCCATCAGCGCGCCTGGTAGGCCGGGTTCCAGCGCAGCCACCAGCGCTCCAGCAGCCGGGCAATGATGTCTGCGAACTTGCCAAGCAGGGCGTAGAGGATGATGCCCAGCAGCACCACATCGGTCTGCAGGAATTCGCGGGCGTTCATGGTCATGTAGCCGATGCCGGACTGGGCCGAGATGGTCTCCGAGACGATCAGGATCACCCACACCAGCCCGAGCGCGAAGCGCACCCCCACGAGGATCGAACTCAGCGCGCCAGGCAGTATGATCTCGCGGTACAGGCGCCAGCCCGACAGACCGTAACTGCGTCCCATCTCGAGCAGCGCCGGATCGACTGAACGGATGCCGTGGAAGGTGTTGATATACACCGGGAAGAACACGCCGACCGAAAGCAGCACGAGCTTGGCGGTCTCCTCGATGCCGAACCAGAGGATGACGAGCGGGATGAGAGCCAAGGCCGGAATGTTGCGCACCATCTGCAGCGTCGAATCGAGGAGTGTCTCGGCAATGCGAAACGAACCCGTCAGCAGGCCCAGCACAAGACCCAGACCACCCCCCACGAGCAGTCCATAGCAGGCGCGCAGCGCGCTCACGCTGACGTGGTGCCAGAGCTCACCCGACCGGGCGAGCGTCCAGGCTGCGCGCGCCACCGCCGAGGGGGCGGGCAGGATGCGCGTGGCCAGCCAGCCGAGCTCACAGGAGGCCTCCCACAGGAGGAGAATGAGGAGCGGCACGAGCCATGGGAGAAGTCGCCTGCCCACCCCCTGGACGAGCGCGCCCAACCCGTTGCTGCCGGCAACTGGGCCTGACTCGCGCGCGAGGCCAAGCTGAGCGGCGGGCGCGGCATCGGCCATTTCAGGACTCTGCGACCTTGAGCCCGTCGTCCAGCGGGGCGCGCGCCTTGGGCACGATTTCGGTGGCGATCATCTCGCCAAACGGTCCGGACAGAACGTGCTGGCGCGGGGTGGCCTGCTGGCGCCGCGCGAGCAGCGGGAACACGAGTTCGGCAAAGCGATAGGACTCCTCGAGGTGCGGATAGCCCGAGAAGATGAACGTATCGATGCCCAGTGCAGCGTACTCGGCAATGCGCGCGGCGACCGTCGCGGGATCCCCGACCAGGGCGGTACCGGCGCCACCGCGGACCAGGCCAACGCCTGCCCAGAGGTTGGGAGCGATCTCGAGATGCTCGCGGCGCCGGCCGCTCGTGCCCAGTTCTCCGCCATGCAGGGCCGCCATGCGCTTTTGCCCCTCCGAATCCATCTTGGCGAAACTCGCCTGGGCCTGTCGCACCGTTTCCTCGTCCAGGTGGCTGATGAGATCCTCCGCAGCCTCCCAGGCCCGGGCCTCGGTCTCGCGCACGATGACATGCAGCCGGATGCCAAAACGCAGGGTGCGGCCGTGTGCCGCCGAACGCCGGCGAATGTCGGCGATCTTCTCGGCGACGGCTGCAGGGGGCTCACCCCAGGTCAAATACACATCGGCCTGCTCGGCGGCCAACTCGTGACCGGCTGCGGAAGATCCGCCGAAGTAGAGCGGCGGATAGGGATTCTGCACCGGAGGGAACAGGCTCTTGCCCCCCACCGATCGCAGATGCAGACCCTCGAAAGTGAACTTGCCGCCCTCATGGCTGGCCTCGAGGATGCCGCGCCAGATGCGCAGGTAGTCCGAGGAGATCGCATAGCGTTCATCGTGGCTGACGAAAAGGCCGTCGCCTTCGAGTTCGCCGGGGTCCCCCCCCGTGACGACGTTGATAAGCAGGCGGCCCCCGGAAAGCCGGTCGAAGGTCGCGGCCATGCGCGCGCCGAGCTGGGGCGAACTGACGCCGGGTCGCACGGCGACCAGGAATTTCAACTGGCGGGTGGCACCGATGAGGCTCGAGGCGACCACCCACGCATCCTCGCACGAGCGTCCCGTGGGGAGCAGCACCCCGTCGTAGCCGAGCGTGTCGGCGGCCACGGCGATCTGGCGGAAATAGTCGTAATCCGCGGCGCGCGCGCCCTGGCTTGTACCGAGATAGCGGGAATCGCCGTGAGTGGGAATGAACCAAAGAACATCCATGGACCGCTTACTCCGTTCGGTAAGGCACCTGTCCTGCCGTGCATGCCGCCTTCAGGAGGCGTGCGCGATGGCGGGTGCGAGCGTCGCTTCCCTGACGACAATGGGTTGGGGAATGAGTTTCAGATCGACAAAGACATCGGCGATTTTCTGCTGCTCAGCGATCACCGTCTCGCTGACCGGTGCGACGCCGTAGCTGTAGCGCGCCGCGGCTCGTTCCAGGACCGGCACATCCAGACCCAGCTGGGGGGCGAGCAGCGCCGCCACCTCGTGGGGATTGGCCCGTCCCCAGCTATCGATCTGGCCAAGCTCCTCAAGGACGATCTTGATCACGTCGGGATGCTGCTGGGCATAGGGTCGCGCGGCCAGGTAGAACTGGTGGTTGCTGACCAGTCCCTGGCCATCGACCAGGATGCGCGCCTTGATCTGCTGTTGCGCGGCCGCAAGAAAGGGGTCCCAGATCGCCCAGGCATCGACGCTGCCGCGCTCGAAGGCGGCACGCGCATCGGCGGGTGGCAGGAAGATGGGCGTGATATCCGCATAGGGGACACCGGCTCTCTGCAGGGCGCGCACCAGCAGGTAGTGCACGTTCGAGCCCTTGTTCAGCGCCACCTTCTTGCCGCGCAACTCAGCGACACTGCGCACGCTGGAGCCCTCGGGCACCACGATCGCCTCACTTTCCGGCGAAGCCGGCTCATTGCCGACATAGACGAGATTCGCCCCGGCGGCCTGGGCAAAGATCGGCGGCGCCTCGCCGACGGTCCCAAAATCGATCGAGCCGACATTCAGGCCCTCGAGCAACTGCGGTCCCGCGGGAAACTCTGACCACCTGACCTCGACTCCCAGGGGCCCCAGCCGGCTTTCGAGCGAGCCGCGGGCCTTCAAAAGGATGAGGGTCCCGTATTTCTGGTAGCCGATCCGAAGGGGTGGCTTGGACTCGGCCTGGCCGGCAGCGGGCAATTCGCCGAGTGCCGCCAAGCCTGCGATCGCAGACCAGTGCACGAGCAGTCTGCGGCGGGCCGTATTGGTGTCGGACATGCTTGCCTCCAGATTGCCGGGCGTACTCACGAGAAAACCGGTTGCGCGCGCGGGTGCGGTGACTCCGGGCGGGTTAGCGCTTAGCGATCCAGTGCGGCATCGACATGGCCGATGACCGGGGGGCTGACAGGCGCGCTGCGTACCCGGCCCCGTACGCCTTCCCCGTCCTCCCCGTCCTCCACCACCTCGCCATCGTCGAGTTCGGCCGAGATCACAGCCGGCGCGAGTGCTGCAAGCGCAACCGGGGACTGCCGCATGGCGAGTGCCAGCGCGAGGTCGTCAATCGCCTCCTCGAGGCGGGTGGCGATCTCCGCCGAGATCTCAAGACTGCCATCGGCGGCGATCGTCACCTGCGCATCGCTCGCGTACAGGCCGCCGAGGATGGTCCTCGCTCCAAGCGCCGAGAGCACAGGCTTTAGCCCGTATTCGAGCGCAAGAAGGTGCGCGGCGCTGCCCCCGGTGGCAATCGGCAGCACGATCTTGCCGGCCAGCGCATCCTGCGGGAGCAGATCGAGCAGAGTCTTCAAGCCCCCCGAGAAGGAAGCCTTGTAGATGGGTGTGGCGACGATCACGGCCTGGGCGAACTCGAACTTCGCCCGCAGGATCTTGGCGGCCGGGCTCTGGAAGCGTGCCTCGATCAGATCTTCTGCAGGGATGTCGCGCAGGCGCGCATATTCCGTCTTCAGACCGCGCCGGTTCAGAAGCAGGGTCGCCTGGCCCAGAAGACCATTGGAGCGCGATTGGCGCGAGGGGCTGCCGGAGATTGCGAGGACGGTCATGGATTTCGGCCTTGGGAGTGCATTGGTCGAAAAGTAACCGGGTTCCATATACCAAACAAATACAATTACTGTTTATCTTTATGCAAATTCTGGATTATAGAGGTAGCGCGCGCTCGAGTCGCCTTGAGCGCCGGGCCTTGAGCGCCGGGCCGTTTCCCGGATCTGAGCGCAGCGGCCGACGGTCGCGCGCGTCGCGTTCGACCACGGCGGCATCGCTCACGAGAACCTCGGCCAGCGCAACGGTGCCGAGCCGCCCGGGGCGCCCCGTCGGGTTGCCGAGATCAGGAGAGCTCGGCTGCCGCGCCGTACCGGGCCGTGACGCCGGGGGCGTGGCGCCGGTTGGGGGCCTTCAGCTAGAACTTGAAACCCGGGGGGGCATTGCCCCCGGGCAGGAGCGAGGGCGGGCTGACCGGAGCGCGCGCCGCCGTATCGGTGGGGTTGGCGGCGCTATCGGTGCGGGGTGCGGCCGGTTGCGCTGCGGGGTTCACGTAGCCTGCGGGGAGCTTGCTTGAAGACGGGTAGCCGGCATCGTCGAGAAGCGATCCGAGCGACCCCTCGGTGAAGCCATTGAGCTTCTGGCTGCCCACTGTCAGAAACGGCAGGTTCGAACTCTTGGGGTCTCCTGATGCCTTTTTGAGGACCGCGAGATCCTCGGGGGAGGTGACGGTCTTCTCAGCATAGGGCACGCCCCGGCTCTTCAGGTAGCCACGCGCCTGGTCGCACAGCGAGCAGCCTTCGCCGGTGTAGAGGGTGACCGGGAAATTCGAGACCGCCTGGCCCAGGTCGTAAGGGAGCCCCGCCGTGGCGATGCCGGTGGCAAAGTTCTTGACCTGGACGTCGCGGGCGCTGGGTGGCGGCGGGATGTCGCTGTAGGTCACCTCGCCGTTCGGGCCGACATATTTGTACTGGGCCTGCGCGGCGCCGGCCGCCGCCAGCAGGAACACCAAGACCAAGCATTTGCGATTCATCCCCGACTCCCTTCTCGACTGATCGATTTAGCGGGCGCGTCTGGCCTCGGCCATGCCCGTGTGACGCAGGAGAGCGTCCATACTGGGCTCCCGCCCCCGGAACGATTTGAACGATTCCAGGGCAGGACGGCTCCCCCCCACGCCCAGGATCTCGTCGCGAAAGCGCGAGCCGGTATCGGGATTGAGAACGCCCTCTTCTTCGAACTTCGCGTAGGCATCGGCGGCCAGCACCTCGGCCCATTTATAACTATAGTAACCCGCCGCGTAGCCCCCCGCGAAGATGTGCGAGAAGTGATTTTGAAATCTGTTGTAGGCGGGCGGCTTCAGCACGGCAACGCGCTCGCGTACGCTATCCAACAGTTCCTGGACCGAACGCGGGCCCTGCGCATCGAAATCGCTGTGCACGAGCATGTCGAACAGGCCGTACTCGATCTGGCGCAGCGTCTGCAGCCCCGCATGGAAATTACGCGCGGCGAGCATCTGGTCGAACAGCGCCCGGGGCAGAGGCTGGCCGGTGCTGACGTGACCGGTGACGTGCTTGAGCACATCCCATTCCCAGCAGAAATTCTCAAGAAACTGCGATGGCAGTTCGACGGCATCCCACTCGACGCCATGGATTCCCGAGACCGGAAGTTCCTCGACCTGCGTAAGCATGTGATGAAGGCCGTGCCCGAACTCGTGAAACAGCGTCGTCACCTGGTCGTGCGACAGCAGTGAGGGCTGGTTGCCGACCGGTTCGGAGAAGTTGCAGGTCAGAAAGGCGATCGGCGTCTGCAGCCGGCTCCCGACGCGCCGGCGTGCCCGGGCATCATCCATCCAGGCTCCGCTGCGTTTGTTGGGACGGCTGTAGAGGTCGAGATAGAACTGCGCGAGCAGTTCGCCCTGGCGCGACTCGATCCGGTAGAAACGCACGTCCGGATGCCAGACCGGGGCCTGGTCGGGCTTGATCTGCACCGCGAAGAGGCGCTCGACGAGATTGAACAGGCCCGAGAGCACCCGCGGCTCGGGAAAGTATTCCTTCACCTCCTGCTCGGAGAAACCGAAACTCTGCTGGCGCAGCTTCTCGGCCGCGTAGAGGGCATCCCACGCCTCGAGATCGTTGATGTGCAGTGCACTGCGCGCAAAGGCGCGCAGCTGCCTCAGGTCGCGCAGCGCATACGGGCGTGCGCGTTCGGCGAGATCCTTCAGGAAGCCCAGCACCTGCTCGGGCGTCTCGGCCATTTTCGGCACCAGGGACAGTTCCGCGAAGCTCGCAAAGCCCAACAGGCGCGCCAACTCCGTCCGAAGCGACAGGATGCGCAGGATCACGCGCGTATTGTCGCGCTGGGCCGGGCCGAACTCCGAGGCGCGCTTGGCATTCGCTTCGTAGACCGCCGAGCGCAGCGTACGGCGCTCGGCGAACTGCATGACCGAAAGGTAGCAGGGTGTCTCGAGGGTGATCTTGTAGCCCTGGCGCCCCTCACGTTCGGCGCGCAGGCGCGCGGCGGCAAGCGCCTCGGGAGGCATTCCCTTCAGGTGTTCCTCGGAGTCGATCCACAGCGCATAGTCCTTGGTCGCATCGAGCTCGTTCTCGGAGAAGCGTTGCGACAGGAGCGCGAGTTCCTGCTGGATCGCCGCCACCTGCGCCTGCTGTTCGGACGGCAGCAGCGCTCCCCCGAGTTCGAAGTCGCGCAGCGCATGTTCGATGACGCGGCGCTTGGCGGCTGACAGCCGCTCGAACTCTGCGGACTGGGCGAGCGTGCGGTACTTCTCGAACAGGCGCGGATTCTGCGCAAGGCCGGTCCAGAACGCGGTGATCTTGGGCAGGTTCTGGTTGTAGGCCTCGCGCAGCGCCGGTGAATCGACGACGCTGTTCAGGTGTTCGACGGCCTTCCAGGCGCGCGCCAGCCGCTCGGTGGTGGTCTCGAGCGGCTCGATGAAATCGTTCCAGCTGGCCCTGACGTGGGGGCCTTCGAGGCGGGCGATGGTCTCCGTGGCGCCTGCGAGCAGGTAGTCGAGTGCGGGCTTGACATGCTCGGGGCCGATGGCATCAAAGCGCGTGAGGCGGGCAAATTCCAGCAGTGGATTGTCGAGTGGCTTGTTCATAACCTTGTCACAATGGCGCCCCGGCTGCGCCCGGGCGGCGGGGGCTGCCGTTGCGGCGAAAAACGTCGGTCAGGTGTTGCGTGCAAGGGCCAAGCGCAGCAGATCGGCGACGGTCGCGGCGTTGAGTTTGTCCATGATGTTCGCACGGTGCGCTTCAACTGTCTTGATACTGATGCCCAGGTCGTCGGCGATCTGCTTGTTCAGGCGCCCCGCGACGATGCAGTCGAGCACCTGCTGTTCGCGCGCGGTCAGCTTGCCAAGCAGCGCATGGCGCTCGCGCTGTTCGCGCTCGACGCCCGACTGGACGCGTGCCTGGGCCAGCATCCGTTCCACCGCGACGCGCAGCTCGCCCTCGTTAAAAGGCTTCTCGATGAAGTCCGCGGCACCGCGCTTCATGGTCGAGACCGCCATCGGCACGTCGCCGTGGCCCGATATGAACAGGATCGGCAGGTGCGAGCCGCGCTTGATCAGCTCTTCCTGGAGTTCCAGGCCACTCATGCCCGGCATGCGCACATCCAGGATGAGGCAGGCCGTCGCTTCCGGGTCAAAAGCGTCCAGAAAGTCCTCCGCGCGCTCGAAGCAGGCCACCTTGTATTGACTCGCATCAAGCAGCCATTTGAGCGAGTCACGCACGGCCTCGTCGTCGTCGACGACGTAGACCAGGTCGCTGGCGGCAGAAACGGGGGAGGGTTCACGGATCATGAACAGATTCTATCAAACAGCGTCGCACCGCTCCGCGCAATTGACGCCGCAGGCGCTATTGCGTGGGACGTGAAGCGACGCGAGGTTTGCCGCGTGACAGGCCAGAGGCGTATGGCTGTTCAGAGGGAACAATCGTTCCCTTATGAAATTCAACGGATGCCCCCAATCGTCTTCGCCCAAGCAGCCCAGCCCACCTCAGGTTTGCCGAGCTACCAATGGAGTGCAACGCCACCTATCGGATGTGCCCGAAAGCGAGCGAAACCGCCGCGCTTGGGCAGGCGTGCGCCCTGCTATGAATTTGGGCGCAGATAAGGCCAATCGGCTCGCGGCTTAATGAGGCCACCCGATTCGCGGCAGATTCGGGCCACGCTCTTGTTGTTGAAGCGGGCCTATCACTTCTTGATCCCGTTACCTTGCAGGATTTGCCGCGAAAAACGCAGGGCAATCCGCGGTTCAAGGGCCGTCTGAAGGCTGGACTCAATGCTCGTCTCAAAGCGCTCAGCCAACACGACCAATGCAGCGGTTCAGGCTGCGCCGGCCGGAGCTACGGCGCCGTGCGGCGATCGGGTGTCGGTAACCCCAGGGGTGGGGTGGAGTAGTTCATGCGATGGCGGTCGATGCCACCGCGGTCTTCGGCAGCGTGAAATGGAAGGTGCAGCCGCCCTCGGGATTGTTCTGCGCCCACAGGCGCCCATGGTGGAACTCGACGATCGAGCGACAGATGTTCAGACCCATCCCCATGCCTTCGGCCTTGGTGCTGTAGAAGGGCTCGAACAGGCGCTCGTCGACATCGGGGGCGATGCCGCTGCCATGGTCGGTGACAGCAAACTCGACGTGACCGCCGCGGTCGATGACCTGGACCGCGACCTCCCGCTCGGTTGCCTCGTGCATCGCATCGATGGCATTTTTCAGCAAGTTCAGCAGGACCTGCTCGATCATGATCGGATCGGCCTGGATCTCGGCGATGGTCTCGGGAATCACGGTGCGGATCACGATCCGCTTTTTCGCGGCCTCGATTTCGGCGAAACCGACGGCATCCTCGATGATGGTCTTCAGGTGCACGGTCCTGCGGTGCGGCTCGCTGCGTTTGACGAACTCGCGGATGCGCCGGATGATCTGGCCGGCGCGTTCTGCCTGGGCCGAGGTTTTCTGCAGCGTGGCCAGCAGTTCGCCCAGGTCCGTGGCACCGCCGCGCTCGAGCGTTGAGCGTACGCGCGCCACCGTGCCCATGCTGTAGTTGGCGATGGCCGTGAGTGGCTGGTTCAGTTCGTGCGCGAGGGAGGAGGCCATCTCGCCCATCGTGATGAGCCGGCTCGTCAGTTGCACCTTCTCCTGCTGCTGGCGCACCATCTCCTCGGTCTTCTTGCGCGCGGTGATGTCGGTGGCCACCTGCATCTGCACGCGGCGTCCATCGACCCACTGGATGGTGCGCTGGCGCACCTCGAACCACTTGTTGGCAAAGCCGCTGTGCACCTCCTTGGTGGTGCCCTCGCGTTCCGGGCCGAACGTCTGCAGGGGGGATACCGAGAGTTCGCGATGACCGGCCGCATCAGTGCCGAACAGGCGCCGGTAATAGCGGTTGGCAAAGAGCAGCTGATCACCGTCGACATAGCCGCCGTACACCGAGACGGCGGCGTCGAGTTCCTCGAGCACGGTCGTGAAGCGCTCCTGGGCTGCGGCCAGCTCCTGCCGGATACGCTTCGGTTCGGTGATGTCGGTCATCGAGGTCATCCAGCCGGTCTGCCTGCCGTTGTCGTCGAGCAGGGGCGAGACGTACATGCGCGCATCGAAGTACCGCCCGTCCTTCCTGATGACGTTGACCTCGAGGCCGGAGGCCGGCGCCCGCCCGGTCAGGATCTGGTTGAGCGTGACGTGGTTCTGCGCGTAGCGTTCGTGCGGCCAGTAGGGATAGGGCGGAGTGGCACCAAGGAGCTCGTGCTCGGCATAGCCCAGCATCCGGCAGAACGCCGGATTGACATAGGTGATGCGACCCTCCAGATCGATGACACGCATCCCGGTCAGAAGCGAATCCTCCATGGCGCGTCGAAAGGCGGTCTCTGCCAGCAGTGCCTGCTGACGGGCGCGCCGGAGGGTGACATCGTGGGCCACGGCATACAGCAGGCGCTTGCCGGCCTTGACCTCGAGGTCGGGATTGAGTGTCCAGACAAGCCAGCGGTATTCGGTGGTGCCGTCAGCACCGATGCGCCGGCAGCGGTTCTCGAAGGAGACCATGGACTGCCCGTCACCGAGCTTGCCGAGTTCCTCCTGGGTGGCGCTGCGATCGTCCGGATGCACGAGGTCGAGCAGGGAGCAGCCCTCGAGCGCAGCCGGATCGCGCCCCAGCACGTGGCGGCATGCCGGGTTGATACGCAACAACTCGCCTTTCGCATCGAGAATGCAAAGTATGTCCAGCGACAGGTTGAACAGCCGGTCGCGCACCGACTCCGCCTCGAGGCGGCGTCGGTTATGGCGCATCAGCGCCCACAGGCTGTAGATGATGAACACCGACAGCACAGCGACCGCCCAGATCAGGAAATTGTTGGTCAGATTGCTGCGGATCCGGTAGGACGTGACGTGCAGATAGATGCCATGACCGGGGGGATCGAAGGGCAGTTCGTAGTTGAGGTCCGTCTCGGCGGCGCTGTGGGCTGGCCGACCAACCAGTTGCACGCCCTTGTCATCGACAATCGCCACACCGTACTTCTGGCTGCTCTCGTGGGGCACCACGTAGCGTGACATGTTGACGACCGAGTAGATCGCGCAGACCGTGCCCGTGAAGCGCCCGTTGACGAACACCGGGATGTGCATCTCGAGGAAATAGTCATTGTCCGGGCCCGGAAAAGGACGCGAGTAGGCCGGCTCGCGGCTGGCGCGCGCGGCCTCGAAGGTTGCCGCCGATTCGGGACCGGTCAGGCGCTGCTTCGGATTCGACTCGCCGTCATCGAACAGGGCATCCGAACTCACGAGCCAGGCGTCGGCACGCTCGGCATCGACGCGACTCAGTTCCACGACCTCAGGGTTGCTTGCCATGAACTGGCGCGCCGCGGTGCGAAAACGTGCCGCATCCAGGCTGCCCTGGGCGACCTGCCGTGCAAGGCCGATGATGTCGTCCTGGTTGCTCTGCATGCGCAGCCGCATCACCTGCTGGGCCCACTCGACGTCACGGTAGAGCTCCTGCTGCTGGCGGTCGATCTCATCGCGCCGCAGCGCCCAGAAGAGGGTCAGCATGACGCCGACGAAGAGCACCATCGCAAGCAGCGGGGCAAGCCAGTACCATCGCTGGTGGAAGCCGGCCCGGCGCGCCGGCGCCGTCGCGGTCCCGAACATCTCGAGCACGGGTGCGGGTTCCTGGGTCGGGAAGGCTTCGATATTCATGCGTAAAGTGTAGCCGAGGCGTTCTGCATAAGTGGCAGGCAACTGGGATGCTGTGATGTGTTCTTTCGTATTGTGAGATGAAATCCTGCCATTTGAAAATTTTCTTGAAGTCGCCAAGGGGCTCATCTAGAATCTCACTCGCACTTG
The DNA here is from genome assembly GCA_003136595.1 of Burkholderiales bacterium. Classification (GTDB taxonomy): domain Bacteria; phylum Pseudomonadota; class Gammaproteobacteria; order Burkholderiales; family Burkholderiaceae_D; genus BOG-994. The sequence continues at coordinate 29,344 of PLEY01000169.1, read as the reverse complement.
GGCTCGGGCGAGGGGGGCTTTGAGCCCGGACCGCTCCCCGGTCGAGGACCGTCGCTAAGCATCGATCGGGCACACGCAAGGCGCGCCGGGCCGCTTGTCGTGAGCCGCTCGTCGCTCACAATCCGCTCGTCTGGTGTACTCGGCAGCACAACCAGGAGACCCGCATGTCCGCACTTCCCGAATCCGTTCCAAGCCTCGCGGCCAACGATGGCGATCCGCTCGAGACCAAGGAATGGCTCGATGCCTTGGCTGCGGTCATCGAGCGCGAAGGGCCCGAGAGGGCCCACTTCCTGCTCGAGAAACTGGTCGATCTGTCGCGCCGCTCGGGGGCCCACATCCCCTTCTCAGCCAACACCGCCTACATCAACACCATTCCGCCGCAGCTCGAAGAGCCGATGCCCGGAAACATGGAGATGGAAGAGCGCCTACGCTCCTACATGCGCTGGAACGCCATGGCGATGGTGGTCAAGGCGAACCGCAATGAGGGCGATCTGGGCGGTCACATCGCTTCCTTCGCCTCGCTTGCCGCCATGCTGGGCGCGGGATTCAATCACTTCTGGCACGCGCCCCACGAGGGCCATGGGGGCGACCTGCTGTATGTGCAGGGGCACTCGGCCCCGGGGATCTACGCGCGTGCCTTTCTCGAAGGGCGGCTCACCGAGGACCAGCTGCTCAACTTCCGGCGCGACGTCGACGGGGCCGGCGTCACGTCCTATCCCCACCCGAAGCTCATGCCTGATTTCTGGCAGTTCCCGACCGTCTCGATGGGCCTTGGGCCCCTGCAGGGCATCTACCAGGCGCGTTTTCTCAAGTATCTCGAGGCCCGCGGCATCGCCAAGACCGCCAACCGCAAGGTGTGGGTGTTCTGCGGCGACGGCGAGATGGACGAGCCGGAGTCGATGGGAGCCATCGGCATGGCGGCGCGCGAGAAGCTCGACAATCTGATCTTTGTCGTGAACTGCAACCTGCAGCGTCTCGATGGACCGGTGCGCGGCAATGGCAAGATCATCCAGGAACTCGAGGCCGATTTCCGTGGCGCCGGCTGGAATGTGATCAAGGTCATCTGGGGGTCCTACTGGGACCCGCTGCTCGCGCGCGACAAGGACGGCATCTTGCAGCAGGTCATGATGGAGACCGTGGATGGCGAGTACCAGAACTACAAGGCCAATGACGGCGCCTACGTGCGCGCCCATTTCTTCGGCAAGCATCCGAAGTTGCTCGAGATGGTCGCGCGCATGTCCGATGAGGACATCTGGCGCTTGAACCGGGGCGGCCATGATCCGCACAAGGTCTACGCGGCCTACCATGCGGCGGTCAACCATACCGGCCAGCCGACCGTGATCCTGGCCAAGACCGTCAAGGGCTTTGGCATGGGCAAGATCGGGGAGGGCAAGAACACCACCCACCAGCAAAAGAAGCTCACTGACGAGGCGATCCGGGAGTTTCGTGACCGCTTTGCCATCCCGATCGGTGATGACAAGCTTGCCGAGGTGCCGTTTTTCCGGCCCTCAGAGGACAGCCCGGAGCTTAAGTACCTGCGCGAGCGCCGCGCGGCGCTCGGCGGGTATCTCCCGCAGCGTCGCAGGCTCGCCGACGAAAGCTTCAAGGCGCCCGTGCTGGGTGCCTTCGAGCAGGTCCTGGGGCCCACCGCCGAGGGGCGCGAGATGTCGACCACGATGGCCTTCGTGCGCATCCTGACGGCTCTCATCCGCGACAAGGAGCTGGGTCCGCGCGTCGTGCCGATCGTGCCTGACGAAGCGCGCACCTTCGGCATGGAGGGCATGTTCCGCCAGCTGGGCATCTTCAGCCAGCAGGGCCAGCTCTACGAGCCGGTCGACAAGGACCAGGTGATGTACTACCGCGAGGACAAGGCCGGCCAGATCCTCGAGGAGGGCATCAACGAGGCGGGCGCCATGAGTTCGTGGATCGCTGCGGCCACGTCGTACTCGACTAACAACCGCATCATGGTGCCCTTCTACATCTACTACTCCATGTTCGGATTCCAGCGCATGGGCGACCTGGCGTGGGCTGCGGGCGACATGCAGGCGCGCGGCTTTCTGCTGGGCGGCACCGCCGGGCGCACCACGCTCAACGGAGAGGGGCTGCAGCATCAGGACGGGCATAGCCAGATCCTGGCACTGACGATTCCCAATTGCGTGTCCTACGATCCCACCTTCGCCCACGAACTGGCCGTCATCATCCAGGACGGATTGCGCCGCATGGTCGAGAATCAGGAGAACGTGTACTACTACATTACCCTGATGAACGAGAACTACCCTCACCCGGGCCTCAAGGCGGGCCAGGAGGAAGGCATCCTGCGTGGCCTCTATCTGCTGGCGCGCGGCACGCCTGGCGTGTCGCCCCGCGTGCAACTGCTCGGTTCGGGGACGATCCTGCGGGAGGTGATCGCGGCTGCCGCGCTGCTCGAGTCGGACTGGGGTGTCGCCGCCGACGTGTGGAGCTGTCCGAGCTTCACCCAGCTCGCGCGCGACGGTGCGGACGTGCAGCGCTGGAACCTGCTTAATCCGAGCGCGCAGCAGAAGGTCCCGTACGTGACACAGCAGCTGCAGGGGACCGAGGGTCCGATCATCGCCTCGACCGACTACATGAAGCTGTTTGCCGACCAGATCCGCGGCTTTCTGCCCCAGGGGCGCGGCTACCGGGTGCTCGGCACCGACGGTTTCGGACGCTCGGACACGCGCGAGAAACTGCGCCATCACTTCGAGGTCGACCGGTACTTTGTCGCGCTCGCCGCGCTCAAGGAACTCGCCGCCGCAGGCTTGATCCCGGCCGCCAAGGCGGCCGAGGCGATCCGGAAGTACGGCATCGATGTGACCAAGCCCAATCCGCTTTATGCGTGAGGCGGCAGGGGCCGATAACAATAACGCAGCGTTGTCCGGGTGGCAGCAGCACGCGGACCGTGGACACCGGAGAGTCCCGAGATGAGCCTGATTGAAATCAAGGTACCCGACATTGGCGACTTCAAGGAAGTCGAAGTCATAGAAGTGCTGGTCAAGGCGGGCGACAGCATCCGGGCCGAGCAGTCGCTCGTGACGGTGGAGTCCGACAAGGCGAGCATGGAAATCCCCAGTGCCGCCGCGGGGATCCTGAAGGAGCTGCGCATCCAGCTGGGCGACAAGATCAGCGAGGGCAGTGTGCTCGGGCTGCTCGAGACCGCGGCTGCTCCGGCCGGCGCCGCCGCCGATGCGACGCCCGCTCCCGCCCCAGCCGCGCCGTCCGGCCCTGCGGCGGGGCCAGACCCCGCGCCGCACCCGGCGACCCCTGCTCAGCCGGCGCCAGCTGCAACGCCCGCCGCGAGTCCTGCGGGGGAGCGGTCGATCGAGCTCCTGGTGCCGGACATCGGCGACTTCAAGGACGTCGAGGTCATCGAGATCCTGGTCAAGCCCGGGGATGTGGTGGCCCGGGACCAGTCGCTCGTGACGGTCGAGTCCGACAAGGCGAGCATGGAAATCCCGAGCGCGGCTGCAGGCCGCATCAAGGAGTTGCGCGTTGCCCTCGGGAACCGGGTGACCGAGGGCAGCGTACTGGCCATCCTCGAGATCGGCGCGGCGGAGACGCCGCCCGCACCTGCGCNNGCACCGGCACCGGCACCGGCCGAGGCGGCCGCCGCTCCGCGCCCCGCGCCCCGCGACCATCCTGTGCCGCGCGCGGATCATCCTGTGGCGGCCCCACCGCTGCCGCACGCGAGCCCTTCGGTCCGCATGCTTGCCCGTGAACTCGGTGTGGATCTGGAGCGTGTCACCGGCAGCGGTCCCAAGGGCCGGATTGTCGCGGCGGATGTCCAGGGCTTCGTGAAGTCGATCATCGCAGCCGGTGCGACAGGTCCCGGAGCCCCGGTTGCGGCGCCGCGCGAGGGCATGGTGGCGCTCGAGCTGCTGGACTGGCCCGCGCTTGAGTTCGCGAAGTTCGGACCCACCGAAGTGGTGGCGCTGTCGCGCATCAAGAAGATCAGCGGACCGAATCTCGCCCGCAACTGGGCCCGCATCCCGCACGTCACCCAGTTCGACTCGGCCGACATCACCGAGCTCGAAGCCTTTCGGAAGGGCACCAACGAGGCGCTGGCCAAGGAGGGCGTGAAGGTGACGATGCTCGCCTTTGTCATGAAGGCCTGCGTCGCGGCCCTAAAGAAGTTCCCGAACTTCAACAGCTCGCTCGATGCGACACAGACCAGCCTGATCCTGAAGCGTTACTATCACCTGGGGTTCGCGGCCGACACCCCAAACGGGCTCGTGGTGCCGGTCCTGCGCGACTGCGATCAGAGGGGCATCGCGGACCTGGCCGCGCAGACCGCCTTGCTCGCCGGCAAAGCTCGCGAGGGCAAGCTCTCGCCGGCCGAGATGCAAGGCGCAAGCTTCACGATATCCTCCCTGGGTGGGGTGGGCGGCACCGCTTTCACGCCCATCATCAATGCGCCCGAAGTGGCCATCCTCGGGCTGTCGAAGTCAGAGATCACGCCGAAATGGGATGGCAAGGCCTTCGTGCCTCGCCTGATGCTGCCACTTAGCCTGTCCTACGATCATCGTGTCATCGACGGGGCCCAGGCGGCGCGCTTTACCAACTACCTCGTCGAAGTGCTGGGCGACATGCGACGCGTGCTGCTGTGACGGCCCCGGACAGGGCAGGGGCTCGGCGATGACGACCATCGTCGCGGTGCGCAAGAACAGCACGGTTGCCATTGCCGCCGATTCGCTCACGACTTTCGGCGACACGCGGCTCTCGCAGAGCTACGAGTCGAACCGCAAGATCCTCGCGGTGGGTGACTCTTACATCGGCGTAGCCGGGACCTCGGCGCACTTCTCGGTGCTTGAGGGGGCGTTCGCGGGACTCGGGGACGAGTGCCGGCTGCACTCCAAGCAGGACGTGTTCCGCAGCTTCCTGAAGCTCCACGCGCTGTTGAAGGAAAGCTATTTCCTGAACACCAAGGAAGAGGAAGATGACCCTTACGAGTCCTCGCAGATCATGGCGCTCATCGCCAATCCGAGCGGCATCTACGGCGTGTACTCCTATCGCGAGGTGTTCTCGTTCGAGCGCTTCTGGGGCATCGGCTCGGGCCGCAATTTCGCGTTGGGAGCGATGTATGCCGCCTACCCGCACCTGAATTCGGCCCGAGAGATCGCCGAGGTCGGCGTTCTCGCCGGTGTCGAGTTCGACAAGAGTTCGAGCGGTCCTTTCCAGATTCTTGAGATCCCTCTCGCGTCGGGATCGTCGACGGAGTGTCCATGAGCGCCATTGAAATCAAGGTTCCCGACATCGGCGACTTCAAGGATGTCGAGGTCATCGAGATCCTGGTCAAGCCAGGCGATGTCATCCGCCCGGAGCAGTCGCTGGTCACGGTCGAGTCGGACAAGGCGAGCATGGAGATCCCAAGCCCGACCGGGGGGACCGTGGTCACGCTGCACGTCAAGCTCGGCGACCGGATCTCCGAGGGCGCGCCGCTCATTGCGCTTGAGGGTGCGACGGAAGCGGCTCAATCGGCCCAACCGGCCCAACCGGCCCAACCGGCTCAACCCCCCGCAGCGGCCGAACCGCCGAGTCCCGCGGCCGTCGAGGCGGTACCGAGCGCGCAGCCGGCGCGGGCGCCGGATTCAGGGGCCGACCTGACCTGCCAGGTCCTGGTGCTGGGTGCGGGGCCTGGCGGCTACTCTGCCGCATTTCGTGCCGCCGATCTCGGACTGGCCACCATCCTCGTAGAGCGCGGCGCGACCCTGGGTGGAGTCTGCCTGAACGTTGGCTGCATTCCCTCAAAGGCCCTTCTGCACGTCGCGGGCGTCATCGACGAGGCTGCGCATTTCGCCGATTATGGGGTGGTCTTTGCCCCGCCTTCGATCGATCTGGACAAACTGCGCAGCCACAAGAGCAAGGTGGTCGGCAAATTGACCTCGGGGCTTGCAGCGATGGCCCGGGGGCGCCGCGTGACCGTCGTCGAGGGGGTGGGAAAATTCCAGGATGCCCACCACCTCACGGTGGAGACCGCCACCGGACCACGCCGCATCCGCTTTGAGAAGGCCATCATCGCGGCCGGCTCCGAGGCGGTACGCCTACCCTTCGCGCCGCGCGATGCACGCATCGTCGATTCGACCGGCGCACTCGAACTGCCTTTCGTGCCAAAGAAGATGCTGGTCATCGGCGGCGGCATCATCGGCCTTGAGATGGGAACCGTCTACTCCACCCTGGGTGCGCGTCTGGAGGTCGTCGAGATGCTCGACGGGCTCATGACGGGAGCGGATCGCGACCTCGTGCGGGTCTGGATGAAGATGAACGAAAAGCGCTTTGACCGGATCATGCTGGGCACCAAGACCACGGCGATCGAGTCCCGCCCGGATGGCATCTGGGTCAGCTTTTCGGGCGGGCAGGCGCCGGCGGAGCCGCAGCGCTACGATCTGGTCCTTGAGGCCGTCGGTCGGCGACCCAATGGCGCCGTGATCGGTGCCGAGGCGGCCGGCGTGAAGGTCGGCGAGCGCGGCTTCATCGAGGTCGATGCCCAGATGCGGACCAACGTGGACCACATCTTTGCCATCGGCGATCTGGTCGGGCAGCCGATGCTCGCCCACAAGGCCACGCACCAGGGGCACGTGGCCGCCGAGGCGGCCGCGGGCGGCAAGTCCCATTTTGACGCACGCATCATCCCGTCTGTGGCCTACACCGATCCGGAAGTCGCCTGGGTGGGCCTGACGGAAGACGACGCGCGCGCGCGCGGGATCCAGGTCGGACGCGCCGTGTTCCCGTGGGCGGCGTCCGGGCGCGCGATCGCCAACGGGCGTGACGAGGGATTCACCAAGCTGCTGTTTGATGCCAACACCCACCGGCTGGTCGGCGGGGCGATCGTCGGCACGCACGCGGGCGACCTGATCTCGGAGCTGGCATTGGCGGTCGAGATGGGAGCGGATGCGACCGATATCGGTCGGACCATCCATCCCCACCCGACTTTGGGCGAGAGCGTCGGCCTCGCCGCGGAGGTGTTCGAGGGAGTCTGCACGGACGTGCCCGCGCCGCGCCGGGGCTAGGGGAGGGCGCGCCTTTGCCCGCACCGGATGTGCCGGTGCAAAGCAGCGGCCCGCGCGGGTATTGCGGGGTTGTCATCTCGGGAGTTCTCATGACCAGTATCCAGGAGCGCCAGAAGCAGGAAGTTGCCGCCCACGCCCTCGAGGTCGTCGAGCCCGATTTGCACCCTGACCTGCCGATCGGGGTCGGAACCGGCACCACGGCTGACTGTTTCATCGATGCCCTGGCCGCTCTGCGCGGCCGCTTTGCCGGCGCCGTGGCAAGTTCCGAGCGCAGCGCGGCGCGGCTCGCCGGGCACGGCATCGCAGTGCTGGACGTCAACGATGTCACGGAGCTGCCGGTGTACGTGGACGGGGCTGACGAGGTCACGAGCGCGCTCGCCATGCTCAAGGGCGGCGGCGGGGCGCTCACGCGTGAGAAGATCGTGGCGGCGATCGCACGCCGCTTCATCTGCATTGTCGATGCGAGCAAGCTCGTGGCGCGACTCGGCCGCTTTCCCCTGCCCATCGAGGTGATTCCGATGGCGCGCGCCTACGTCGTGCGCCAGCTCCACGCTCTGGGCGGCCCTGGGGTGACGGTGCATGTGCGCAGTGGGGCGGGGGGGCAGCCCTTCATGACCGATAACGGCAATGTCATATTGGACGTGGGCGGTCTTCAGATCAGCGATGCGCAAGCGCTCGAGAGACAGATCGATGCGGTGGTCGGGGTGGTCTCCAATGGGCTGTTTGCCTGCCGGGGAGCGGACCTGCTGCTCGTGGGTGGCCCGGACGGGGTCAAAATCATGGCGCCCAGCGGCTAGCTTCGGCAGCCGGCTTGCCAGATTGAAACAAATATGTCATACACATCGCTTATGCTAGGTCATTGGCACTCGCCTTACCTCTATGTCCGATCACACGTCGAAGCAGTTTGATTCCGAGCTCGAAGCGGTCCGTTCGAGCGTGTTGCAGATGGGGGGACTCGTCGAGGAGCAGATCAACCGCGCCATCGAGGCGCTGAGCTCCGGCAACATGGTGCTCATCGATACCATCACGGCAACCGACAAGCAGGTGAACCGGATGGAAGTTGAGCTCGACGAGCAGTGCAGCCACATCATTGCGCGGCGCCAGCCCACGGCAGGGGATCTACGGCTCATCATCACCGTCGTGAAGATGATCACCGATCTGGAACGCATCGGCGACGAGGCCGAGAAAGTCGCGCGCATGGCACGCCTGATTCATGAGGCCGAGCGCGCCCACATGCCGCGGGTCGAACTGAACCACATGGCGAGCACGGCCATCGCCATGCTGCGCAAGGCTCTCGATTCTTTTGCCAGGCTCGATCCGATCACGGCCGCCCAGGTGGTGCGCGACGATCTTGAACTCGATGACGAATATCGGGCGATCGTGCGGCAGCTCATCACCTTCATGATCGAGGACCCGCGCACGATCTCCCGGTCCATAGAGATCCTGACCATCGTCAAGGCGCTCGAGCGCATCGGTGATCACGCGAAGAACATGTGCGAGTACACCGTCTACATGGTGAAGGGACGCGATGTGCGGCACCTTGCCGTCGATGACCTCGAGCGCGAAGTCTTCGAGTAGCACAGCCCGAGGAGCTCGGTGCGCCTAGTTCAGTGCGCGCAACATCACTGAGCAAAGCACAGGCAAAGCGGCACGGCCGGCGGGCGATTCGCGCTGCCGTGCCATCCCGGGTGCGGGCATCCGGCCCGGCAATCGCGCGCGGCAGCCACCGCTCCACGCCCTCCACCACGCCCAAGTGCTCGCCCAAGTGCGCCCCCAAGTGCGCNNGCCCCCAAGTGCGCCCCCAAGTGTGCGCCCCTTCAGGAAATGCCGCAGGGCTTGCCCTGTCCCTTGCCCCGTCTGTCTCACCCATCGGGGGCAAAAGCGCGGGCCCCGTTCAGACAGCCTCCGGCGTGATCCGGCGCTCGTTCTGACTCACCGTGACGCGCCGCCCTGCCGATCGCTGGCGGCGCCGCGTCAGGCCGCGCTCGGCGGAACGTAACCCTGCGCCGTGTCGGCGCCTTCGCCGAAGAAGTGTTTTTCGGCTTGCTGCATCAGATACTTGCGGGCACGCGCGTCGGCCAGATTGAGCCGGTTCTCGTTGACCAGCATCGTCTGCTGTTTCAGCCATGCGGCCCAGGCCTCCTTGGAGACCCCCTCAAAAATCCGCTTGCCGAGCTCGTTGGGATACGGCGGGAAGTCAAGACCTTCGGCTTGTCGGCCGAGTTTTATGCATAGAACGGTTCTGCTCATCGGCGTTCCTAGGTAAACTACATCAATGGCATGTCATCTTAAACCACTTGAGCGTCGCGGCGTCTGCCCGGGGGCGCTTCCGATTCGGCCGTGACCGTCCCGGCCAAAGGAAGCAGCGCGCGCCCCACATCCGCCAAGGGAAGCGCCTCGGCCCGTCAGATCACCGCGGCCGAACTGCGGGCCACCGAGCGCGAAAAGGTGCGCCTGTCGATCGAGCTGCACGACGGCGTCGGCCAGCATCTTACCGGTATCGCGTTCCTCGCCAAGGCGCTCGCCAACCGGCTGCGCACCGACGGCTTGACCGAGGCCAGCGATGCCGAAGAAATCGCGCGTCTGACCAACCAGGCAATCGGGAATATCCGCGCTCTGGCACGCGGGTTGCGACCGGTCGGGCTCGAGGACAACGCACTCACGGTTGCATTGTCCCAGCTTGCGCGCGACGTCACCCGTGTCTATGGTGTGGAGTGCCTGTTCGGCGAGGACGAGCCGGTCAACATCGCCAGCGCGCTCGTCTCCCACCACCTGTACCGGATCGCCCAAGAGGGTGTACACAACGCCGTCAAGCACGGCAGCGGCGACCGCATCACGCTGGACCTGGTGACCCGCGGTGACACGATCACCCTGACCGTCGCCAACAAGGGCAACCTGCGCGTGCCGGGCAGCGGCAGCCACCGCGACAGCCCGGGCATCGGCATTGCCAGCATGCGCCACCGGGCCCAGGTCATCGGTGCCCGCCTGACCCTGGAAAACACGCGCAGTGACGAAGTGCGGCTGCGCGTCACGATAAACCATGAGGCAGCTCAGACGCTGCGTGAAGAGGGAGACCGTCAATGACCCATGCATCATCTACGATTAGCCCACTGCCCGAGAAGGCGCGCATCATGATCGTGGACGATCATGTCATCGTGCGCCAGGGAATCGCGCAGCTGGTCAATCGGGAGCCCGATCTGGACGTGTGCTGCGAGGCGGGCGATGCCGAATCGGCGCTGGCCGTGCTGCGCTCGCGCACGGTCGATCTGGCGATCGTCGACATCTCGCTGCCGGGTACCTCGGGCATCGAACTGGTCAAGCTGCTGCACCAGCAGCAGGCGGAACTACCCGTGCTGATGATGAGCATGCATGATGAGGCCCTCTACTCGGACCGTGCCTTTCGCGCGGGGGCGCGCGGCTATGTCATGAAGCAGGAGGCGACCGAGAAGCTGCTCATGGCGATCCGCAAGATCCTCAATGGCGGCGTGTACGTCAGCGACCGCATGCAGACCGTCATGGTGCAGCGGTTCCTGAGCAGCGGCATGGATCAGAAGGTGTCGTTCATCGACAACCTGACGGACCGTGAGTTCGAGATCCTGCGCATGATCGGCCAGGGCCTGAGCGTCTCGGAGATCGCCGCGAAACTCGGGCGCAGCGTCAAGACCGTCGAAGCCCATCGCGCCAACCTGCGCGAGAAGCTCGGCCTAAAGCGCGCGGCCGAACTCGCGCGGTTTGCGACCCAGTGGGCCGAGCGCGGCAACTAGCCAGGAGGCGCTGCCGCCCGGAGGCCGTGCTCTAGAGGCGTTTGAGCAGGACCTGACTCTTTCGCGACCAGTTGTACATGCGCTGCCGGTCCTTGGGCAGCTGATCGACGGTCGCCGGAATGAAGCCGCGCTTCAGAAACCAGTGCGCTGTGCGGGTGGTGAGCACGAACAGCTGTTCGAGCCCCATCGCGCGCGCGCGCTGCTCGATGCGCTTCATCAGTTTCTCGCCATCGCCCATCCCCTGGGCATCGGTTGACACCGTCAGGCATGCCAGCTCCCCGACGCGCTCGGCGGGGAACGCATAGAGCGCAGCGCAGCCGAACAGGCGACCGTCGTGCTCGATCACGCTGAAGTACTCGATCTCGCGCTCAATGCGGCCACGCCCGCGCTTGACAAGCGTGCCGTCGGCTTCGAGCGGCTCGATCAGTTTCAGGATGCCCCCGACGTCATCGATGGTTGCCTCGCGCAATTCCTCGAGTTCGTCCGCCGCGATCATGGTCCCCACTCCGTCATGAGTGAACACCTCGAGCAGCGCACCGCCGTCGATCGCAAACGGGACCAGGTGCGCGCGCGGCACGCCGGCTGCGATCGCGCGCAGGGCGTGCTTCAGATAGCCGGCCGTGTCGCCAGAGAGCTTGCCGCTTGCGAGATGGCGGCTGGCCGACGGGCTCGACATCTCGCGGATCAGCTCGTCGTGCTCGTCGAGGATCCCCGGGGTCTCAATGAGGAAGATCAGCTTCTCGGCGTGCAGCGCGGCGGCCACGCTCGAGGCGACATCCTCCATGTCAAGATTGAAGGCCTCACCCGTCGGCGAGAAACCCAGGGGAGAGATCAGTACGACCGCGCGTGCATTGAGTGCGAGCTCGATCACCTGGGCCGAGACCTTGCGCACCACCCCCGTGTGCTGATGATCGACCCCGTCGACCACACCGACCGGCCGGGCGGTGATGAAGTTGCCTGACATGACCTTGATGTCGGCGTTGGCCATCGGCGTGTTGGCCAGGCCCTGCGAGAAAGCCGCTTCGATGTCGAGACGGATTTCGCCATTGGCTTCCTTGGCACACTCGAGGGCTGCCGTGTCGGTGACGCGCAAGTCATTGTGGAACACCGAGTCGATATGGCGCAGGCGCAGTTGTTCCTCGATCTGCGGACGCGAGCCATGCACCACGACCACGCGGATGCCGAGGGCGCGCAGGAGTGCGAGGTCCTCGCAGATGCGGGCGAGCCGCCCGGCCTGCACCGCCTCACCGCCGAAGGCGACGACGAAGGTACGGCGCTTGAAGGCATGGACGTAGGGAGCGACCGCCCGGAACCAGGCGACGAACTGGGCCTGGTAGACCGAATCGTCGTCTGACAGGCTGGGCAGATCGAAGGAGCCAGAGTCCGTATCGGTCGAGAGTGGTACAGGCGCGTCGGGTGCGTTCATCCAGGCATTATAATTCGCCCAGACGCGAATCAGCCGGCCGGCACAAACGGATCCGGCACGATCCGTCCCCCGCCGATGCCCGATCGACCTCCCCTAGAACCAAGAGAACGTGTTCGCCGCGACCGCGGCCGGCTTCGCGCCGGGCCGCCCGTACACGCGAACCCGCTGCCGCCGATCGAGTTTCCCGCCGACCTGCCGGTGTCGGCGCTGCGCGAGACCATCGCCCGCGCGATCCAAAGCCATCAGGTGGTGATCGTGTGCGGCGAGACCGGTTCGGGCAAGACCACCCAGCTGCCCAAGATCTGCCTCGCGCTCGGCCGCGGCGCTGGTGCAGGCGGCACCGGCCTCATCGGCCACACCCAGCCGCGCCGCCTTGCAGCGACCTCGACGGCGCGCCGCATCGCCAGCGAACTCGGCACCCCCCTGGGCGAGCACGTCGGCTTCAAGATCCGCTTCCATGACCAGTTAAGCCGCGGCGCCTCGGTGAAGCTCATGACCGATGGGATTCTCCTGGCCGAAACCCAGGGGGACCCACTGTTGCGGGCATACGACACCCTCATTATCGACGAGGCCCACGAGCGCAGCCTGAACATCGATTTTCTGCTGGGATACATCAAGCGCATCCTGCCCGAGCGCAAAGACCTGAAGGTCATCGTGACGTCGGCGACCATCGACGCCGAACGCTTCGCGCGTCATTTCGCAAGCGGAGACCAAGACGCCCCGGTCATCGAAGTCTCGGGCCGCCTCTATGAGGTGGAGGTGCGTTACCGGCCGGTCGAGAATGGCGAGCGGGACCGCGATCTCATGGATGCGATCGTCGATGGCGTCGCCGAGGCCTGTGCCTGCGGGCCGGGCGACGTCCTCGTCTTCCTGCCGGGCGAGCGCGAGATCCGGGAGGCGGCCGAGGCATTGCGCAAACACCATCCGCCGCACACCGAGATCCTGCCCTTGTATGCGCGACTTGCGGCGAGCGAACAGGAGCGTGTGTTTCGGATCGGCGGAGCCCGGCGCATCGTGCTTGCGACCAACGTCGCCGAAACCTCCCTGACCGTGCCGGGCATCCGCTATGTCGTCGATACCGGGCTTGCGCGCGTGAAGCGCTACAGCTATCGCAACAAGGTCGAGCAGCTCCAGGTCGAGCCCATCTCCCAGGCGGCGGCCCGACAACGCGCCGGCCGTTGCGGACGCGTGGCCGACGGCGTGTGCATCCGGCTCTATGAGGAGTCGGACTTCGTGGGCCGCGCGGCGTTCACCGAGCCCGAGATCCTGCGTTCCTCACTGGCGGCCGTGATTTTGCGCATGCAGGCCCTAAAGCTTGGCGACGTCGAGGCCTTCCCTTTCCTCGAGGCCCCGTCCGGTCGCGCGGTGGCCGATGGTTATCAGCTGCTAAGCGAGCTCGGAGCGGTCACCGAAGAGCGCGTGCTCACGCCGCTTGGGGAGGAACTCGCGCGACTGCCGCTCGATCCCCGCGCGGCGCGCATGATCCTGGCGGGCCGCGAGCATGACTGCCTGACGGAGATGCTGATCCTTGCGAGCGCCCTGTCGGTCCAGGATCCACGCGAGCGGCCGCTCGACCTGCAGGAGGCGGCCGATACCGCCCATCGTCGCTTTGCCGACGAGAAGTCGGAGTTCCTGTCGGACCTGAAGTTGTGGAACTGGTTCGAGGAGGCAGTGGCCCATAAGAAGTCCAACCGACAGCTTGGCGACACCTGCCGAGAAGCCTTTGTCTCGCAGCTGCGCATGCGCGAGTGGCGCGATGTGCACAGCCAGCTTCTGACCACCGTGACCGAACACGGCTGGCGCCTGAACGGCAGCCCCGCCACCTTCGAGCAGGTCCATCTCGCGCTCCTGGCGGGCCTGCTTGGCAACGTCGGGTTGAAATCCGACGAGGACGCGCATTATCTGGGTCCTCGCGGCATCAAGTTCTTTCTCTGGCCAGGCTCGAGCTTGGCGCGTCGCGGCGGCCGCTGGGTGATGGCCGCAGAACTGGTCGAGACCAGCCGGCTGTTCGCACGCAAGCTCGCGCGCATCGAGCCGGTCTGGCTGGAACGCGTCGGCGCGCATCTCCTGAAACGTTCCCATAGCGAGCCGCACTGGTCCAAGAACGCGCAGCAGGTGGTGGCCTTCGAGCGCGCCACCCTCTACGGGCTCGTGGTCTACGCCCAGCGCCGCATCGACTTCGCACGGCTGGATCCCAAGGCGGCGCGCAGCCTGTTCATCCGCGATGGACTGGTGGCCGGGATGCGTGGGCCTCAGTATGAGCCACGCGCCGCACCCGTGATTCGCATGCTCGCCCATAACCGGGAGCTGATCGGGGAGATCGAGAAGCTCGAGCACAAGACCCGGCGCCCGGACGTCCTCGTTGACGATGAACTCATCGTCGCGCTCTGCGAGGCGCAGATTCCCGGGACGGTCCACGATGGTGCGAGCTTCGAGAAGTGGTACACACAGGCCTGTGTCGCCGAGCCGCGCCTGTTGTATCTCTCACGCGAAGCCCTGATGCGTCATGAGGCGGTGGGCGTGACCACCGAGCAGTTTCCAAAATCGGTCACGATGGGTGGTGTCGCCATGGCGCTCGACTATCATTTCGAGCCCGGATCGGCGCGCGACGGCGTCACGCTCTGCGTGCCCCTGTATGCCCTCAATCAGGTCGACGGCGCGCGGGCGGAGTGGCTCGTGCCTGGCATGCTCAAGCAAAAGGTCCAGCTGCTGATCAAGTCGCTGCCCCAGAAGCTGCGCCGCCACTGCGTGCCCCTGCCTGACTACGCGGCCGAGTTCTGCCTGCGCCACGCGCAGGGCGGGTCACCCGGGCAGGGCCTTCTCGAGGCCCTGATCGCCGACATCCGTGCCGAGCGTGATCAGCTGGTGCGGCCCTCCGACTTCAAATTGGAGACGTTGCCGGTCCATCTGTCGATGAATTTCCGGGTGGTCGATGCGCATGGGCGCCAGTTGTCGATGGGTCGCTCGCTGGACGCGTTGCGCGGCGATCTCGGGGGCGCCGCGCAACGCCAGTTCCAGGAGGCGTTCCGGGCGGCGCGCCTGGCGCAGGGCCTGGGCGTCCCGGCAGGCGCCGGGTCGGTCCCGTCCCAGACTGATGGGGATGAAGAGCCCATGCTCGGGGCGGCTCTCGCGGATCGGTCCGCGAAGGGGCAGGTGACGGGGGCGGTGAAGGGGGCAGCGAAGGGGGCAGCGAAGGGGACCGCCCCAGAGGGGACGGCTCCCGAACCGGCGCCTCATCCTGTCAGCCCGCGTGTCGGCGATGCGCTCGTCGACTGGAGCTTTGGGGTGCTCCCCGAGACCATGGAGTTCGAGGAACACGGCGTCGTGCTCGTCGGCTATCCGGCGCTGGTGGATCACGGCACCGAATGCCGACTCGCGGTGCTCGACGATCCGCGCCAGGCCGAGCGCCTGCATCGGGGCGGAATCCGGCGCCTGTTTCTGCTGCAGCTGCGCGAGACGGCGCGCTATCTCGAGAAGAATCTCCCGAATCTGCAGCAGATGGCCCTGCAGTTCATGGCCTTCGGATCCCTGGAGGACCTGCGCAGCCAGATTGTTGAACTCGCTATTGAACGCGCCTGCATGGCCGATCCCTTGCCGGTCGATGCGGCGGAATTTCAGAGGCGCTGCACCGAGGGCAAGGCGCGTCTCGTTCTACTGGGCAACGAGATCGCGCGTCTGGCGGGCCAGATTCTGGCGGAGTACAGTGCCGCCCACAAGAAACTGGCCACGATCCGGCAGCACGCCCAGGCCAGCGCCGACATCGAAGCACAGCTGGCG
The DNA here is from genome assembly GCA_003136595.1 of Burkholderiales bacterium. GTDB lineage: Bacteria > Pseudomonadota > Gammaproteobacteria > Burkholderiales > Burkholderiaceae_D > BOG-994. The sequence goes on along the minus strand of PLEY01000169.1, from coordinate 13,352 downwards.
CGACTTCTGGGCAAACGCTTTCTGGTTGAGACGCCCTATGAACAGCTGGCCCACTTTCCGCGTTACCTGAAGGCAGTCGGACTGCGCATCGACAAGCTGCGCGCCGATAGCACGCGCGATCAGCGCGCGATGAGCGAGTTCGCGCCCCTGCTGCAGCGCTGGCTGCGTGCCGATGCAAAGCGGCGAGGCGCCGCAGACCGGCATCTCGCAGACTTCCGCTGGCTGCTCGAGGAGCTCCGGGTGGCCCTGTTTGCACAGGAATTGCGCACGCCGATGCCGGTTTCCGTGAAGCGCTTGACGCGGATCTGGGAGAGCGCGCAAGGCTGAGCTCCCGGGCCCCTGGCCTGGCAGGACGGGGCCTTCCGGTACAATCGACAACCTGTCGTTGCAGAAGGTGCAAAGGGCGTGAGCCGGCCGACGCTGCTCGGAGCGACCGGACCTGCCAAGGCCGAGCGGACGCCCCGGCCCAATCCATCCTGCGACGTTCGCCAGCGCCTGCCGAACATCCCCCTGAACCCGCCCATGAAATCGGTCGCCACAGCACTTGTCCGAGGGGTCCTGACCCAGTTGCACCCGCGCATGCTCTGGCTTGCGATCTGGCCGTTTCTGGCCGCGCTCGTGCTTTGGGGAACGCTTGGCTTCATCTTCCGGGAACCGGTGCTCGAGGCGCTCCATGATCTGCTCTTCGGCCTCGAACTCACCCACTGGGTCGAGGCGACATTCCGCCTTTTTGGCATCGAGGGGGTGCTGGTGGTGATTGTGCCCATCCTCTATGGCACGCTGCTGCTGGCGCTGGCGATCGTAACGGCCCTCTTCATCATCGGCACGGTGGCCATGCCTGCCGTGGTCGAGCACATCGCGCAACGGAATTATCCGCGCCTCGAACGTAAGTCGGGTGGCTCGCTGACCGGCAGCATCTCCAACGCTCTCGCCTCGACCGGGCTGTGCGTGGTGGGCTGGATCGTGACCATGCCGCTTTGGCTGCTCCTGCCCATGGCGATCCTGTTTCCGTGGTTCTGGTGGGGATGGCTCACCAAGCGGATCCTGCGCTATGACGCCCTCGCCGCCCACGCCAGCCCCGAGGAACGCCACGAACTATACCGGCGCCATCGAACCGGTTTTGCGGTGCTGGGCTTTGGGGTAGCGGCCCTGAATTTTGTGCCGCCGCTGTTCTTCATCGTTCCGATCTATAGCGGCATCGTCTTCACCCATTTCGGCCTGCGCGCTCTCGAGGCGCTGCGCGCCGAACGCGCCGCGGCGGGTGGGCTCGGTGTGCCCGCGGGCCCCGAGCCTGCCGGTGCAGGCGCCCCGGCATGGCCTTCGACCCGAGGCGAAGGGATCCCTCTCGCGCCTTCGCAGTTTTCCCAATAGGATCCCGGCAACCATGGCTCCCACGTTCGGACTGTTCATCGTCGGCGACGAAATCCTGTCCGGTAAGCGGCTCGACAAGCACCTGGCGAAGATCATCGAGCTCCTTGCCGCGCGCGGCCTGGGGTTGCGCTGGGCGCATTATCTGCCCGATGACCGGGCCGACATCACGGCTGCCCTGCAACGCAGTTTCGCGGGCGGTGACATCGTCTTTTCAACCGGGGGTATCGGTGCGACGCCCGATGACCACACCCGCCAGGCCGCGGCGCAGGCGTTGGGCGTGGGGCTCGAGCTGCATCCGACGGCCGAGCGCCTCATCAGGGAGCGCATTGCCGAGATGAACCAGGGGCCGCTTGACGCCGCTGAAAATCGCCAGCGCATGAGGATGGGCGAGTTTCCGGCCGGCAGCGCCATCATCGCCAATCCGTACAACAAGATCCCAGGGTTCTCGATTCGCAATCATTATTTCGTGCCGGGCTTTCCCGTGATGGCCTGGCCGATGCTCGAGGCGGTCCTGGATGAGCAATTCAGCGAGCACTTCCATCATGCCCCGAGCGCCGAGCGTTCCATGCTCGTGTTCGGCAGTGCCGAGTCGACGCTCACGCCGCTCATGGAGCAGATCGAAGCGCGCTTTCCCGGCGTCAAGGTCTTTAGCCTGCCATCGGTCGGAGATGAGTCGGGCGGCGGCCAGCGCGCCCGGCGCCATATCGAACTCGGGGTCAAGGGGCGAGCGGAGGAGATCGCCACCGCCTATGCGGCACTGAAGGCGGGCGTCGTCGCCTTGCACGCCGAATTCGACGAGGACGCCTAAGGCGCGCCGCGTCCGGGGGGCGTCACGGCGTTGCGGGCGGGAAGGGCAGCGGTTGGCCCGCCGGGACGCTTTCCTCGCCAAGGGCGAGCAGCATCGCGACCGTCACGTAGGTGCCGCTGACGGCGATAAGGTCTACCAGCTGCTGTTCCCCGAGGATGCTCTTGGCCTTCGCGAACAGCTCGTCGGAGATCGCGTGCTGCGTCGACATCGTCAGGCAGACGTCGTAGACCACCTCCTCATCGGGCTGCATGCCGCGCGGCCGGATGTTCGCCTTCAGGTCGTCTGCAACCGCGGCCGGCAGGCCGGCCTTCAGCGCCAGGGGATAGTGTGCGTACCACTCGACCTGCGAGCTCCACAGCCGGCCCTGGATCAGGATCGCGAACTCATTGAGCCGGGTCGGCAGGGAGGTGTTAAACCGCAGGTAGTCGAGCAGGTGCTTCAGACGCTCGGCCATGACCGGGCTGCGCAGCATCGGATTGTAGGGGCCGCCCAGTCCCACGCTCGAGATCTTCATGATCTCCTCGCCGAGTGCGCGCGCCTGGGGATCGAGCTCTTCCACAGTGAGCTGCGGAAAGCGCTTGGGTTTTTCGGGAGTCTGCGCCATCGTGGTCGCCATGCCGAGGGTGAGGATGAGAATGCCTGCGCCGCGCGCGAGGGTCAACCCGTGCAGCATGACGGTCTCCGTGCCGGGTGCACCCGGCTCCCGGTCAGTTATGGTTGGACGCCGCGTGGGGTGCGCAAAGCAGTATGCGATCTCGGCAGCCCGGTGTCGAGGACGAGAGCGGCCCGGCCGCCCCCCCGCACCGCCGCTCCACGAAGAACGATTTCGGCAGAGAAAACGACAACGCCCGATCGGACTGAAGGATCGGGCGTCGTCAAGTGCACCGCGGGCGGCCGGTCGGCCGCGCGGAGGCTAGCTGGCTTTCTTGGTGCGGGCAGCAGCCTGGCCTGCGGTCTTCACCGCGGCGTTGGTTGCGGCCGCCACATTGGCTTCGGCGATTTCCACGGCCTGCTTGGTGGCCTTGGTCAGGCTGTCGTAGGCGGAACTCGCCGCGGCGACCGCCGACTTCACCATCGCCACGGCCGTCTCAGAGCCGGCCGGCGCATTCTTCGAGGCGGTGTCGATGAGCGAGACGAGCTTCTTGTTGGCATCGGCGATTTGCGATTCGGCAACACGGGTGAATTCAGCCTGGGTGGCACTGGCGATGTCATACAGATGACGCGAGTAGGCGACGGCCTTCTCAGCGCTCGGCTGCAGCTGCGCCGCGTGAAACGACAGCAGTTCCTGGGGATCCTTGACCGCCAGGAGAGACTTGCTGCGCTCGACCGTTTCTTCCAGATTGGCGCGCGCGGCGTTCAGGTTCAGTTCGACAACCTTCTCGACGCTCTCAAAGGCGGTGTGCGCCAGAGAGAAGAGGGTTTCCATATTTGCTTTGTAGGCGGCGGTGAATTGCTCAGGCGTGGCTGTGCTCATGGCGACTTCCTCAAGTGGGTGATGTTGGGTGTGTGTCTCGCGACGGTTTTTGTACCAGCTTGTGCGAATGGTGCATTGCAACAATGGTTAGTTTAAGGTCGAATTCCGGAATGTCAAGGGGAATTTGATGCGCCGCACAAAATTTTCCCGGGATGAGGAATCTTCCTGGCGCCGCATCCCTGGCTAGGTGATGGGCCAAGCGGCATTGGGCCCTGCGCGGGCCTGGGCGGCGGTCCGATCCGGGCAGGCGTTTGATGGGACACCGCTCTGCTCTTGTGCGGTACGATGCCGTGAGTGCATGGGCGTGCTAGACTCGCCGGCGCATTTTCTCCTTCCGCAACTGCCCCAGTGCGTGCCTACTAGTGCGTGCCTACTACTGCGACGAGTTCATCCTGCCACTGCCCCCGGGGCACCGCTTTCCCATGCAGAAGTATCGCCTGCTGCGCGATCGCGTGGCGCGCGAGATGCCCGGGGTCGAATTGCACGTGCCGCCGGCCGCAAGCGATGGTCAGCTGGCGCTAGCCCACACGCCCGACTATCTCGACCGCGTGTGCCGCGGCCTGCTCACCGCCCCGGAACAGCGCGAACTCGGTTTTCCCTGGTCCGAGGCGATGGTCGAGCGCGCGCGCCGTTCGGTCGGTGCGACCATCAGCGCTGCGCGCGCGGCCCACAGCGAGGGCGTAGCGGTCAATCTCGCAGGAGGCACGCATCATGCCTACGCGAGCAAAGGCAGCGGCTTTTGCGTTTTCAACGATGCCGTTGTGGCGGCCCGTCTCATGCAGGCTGAGCGCCGGGCACGCCGCGTCGTCCTGATCGACCTGGATGTCCACCAGGGCAATGGCTCGGCCGCGATCGTGCGTGACGATCCCAGCATCTTCACGCTCTCCTTGCATGCGGCAGGCAACTTCCCGTTTCGCAAGGAGGAGGGCGACCTTGATGTCGCCTTGCCCGACGGCACCGGTGACGGGCCCTACCTGGAGGCACTGCGCATGGCCCTGGATGCGCTCGACGCGCGCTTTGACGCCGGCTTCGCGATCTTCCTCGCGGGTGCCGATCCCCACGAAGGGGACCGACTCGGGCGACTGAAGCTAAGCCTCGCCGGGCTCGCCGAGCGTGACCGCATGGTCTTGGCCTGGGCCTGGCGGCGCCGGGTGCCGGTGGCCGTGACCATGGCCGGCGGATATGGCCACCGGATCGAGGACACTTGTGCCGTGCACGCCCAGACGGTGGGGTTGGCAAGCGCCCACTGGGCCCGGTGGCAGGGCACGCGCGCCGCATCCCGCGCAGCGGAGACGCTCGGATGACGGCACGTCCCTCGGTACTCGTGCACCTCGCTCCGTACCTCTTCATCTTCATCTGGTCCTCGGGCTACCTGGCGGCAAAATACGGACTGCCCTATGCCGAACCCCTGACCTTCCTGTCGTTGCGCTATCTGGCCGTGATCGCGATGATGCTCCTGCTTGCCCTCGCCGCAGGTGCGGCCTGGCCGGCCACGCCCGGCGGGTTTTTTCACATCGCCTTGGCCGGGGTGCTGATGCACGCGGGTTACCTGGGCGGTGTCTGGTGCGCGATCAAGCTCGGCATGCCGGCGGGTGTCGCAGCGTTGATCGTCAACACGCAGCCGATCCTGACTGCCGTGTGTTCACGCTCCCTCGGCGAGCGCGTGGCGGCGCGCCAGTGGCTGGGCCTCGTCCTCGGCCTCGTGGGAGTGGTCCTGGTCCTGTCGAGCAAGATCTCGACGAGCGGGCTATCGGCTGACTCGATCGTCCTCGCACTGCTCGCGCTGGTCTCGATGACGGTCGGATTGCTCTACCAGAAACATTTCTGCCCGAGCTTCGATGCCCGCACCGGCCAGGTGATCCAGTTTACCGCCTCGCTCGCCGTGACGCTGCCGCTCGCGCTGGTGTTCGAAGACAACGCGATCGAGTGGACGCCCGAGTTCATCGCCGCCCTTAGCTGGTCCGTGCTGGTGCTCTCGGGGATCGGCATTTCGCTGCTGTTCGTCATGATCCGCAACGGTGCTGCAACCAAGGTCACGAGCTACATGTATCTCGTGCCGCCGGTGACTGCGCTGCTGGCCTGGCTGATGTTCGACGAGCGCTTCGGCATGCCTGCGCTGTGCGGCATGCTCATCACGATCATCGGCGTCGCCCTTGTGGTGCGTCCGCAGGCGTCGCGGCCGCCGGTGCTGGGCGCCCTGCGCCCGTGAGAAAATGAACGCATGAAGCCGCAACCGCAGCACCGCGCCGCCTACCCCTACTTCCATAGGATCCCGACGCGCTGGATGGACAACGACCCCTATGGGCATGTCAACAACGTCGTGTACTACAGCTGGTTCGACACGGTCGTGAACCAGTATCTCATCACGCGCGGTGCGCTCGACATCGTCGCCGGGGCGGTCATCGGGCTGGTGGTCGAGACCCGCTGCAACTATTTCCGTCCGATCGCCTTTCCGGAGGTCGCGAGCGCCGGGCTGCGTGTGGCGCACCTGGGCAACTCGAGCGTGCGCTACGAGATCGCCGTGTTCCGCGAGGAAGACGGCGAGGCCGCGGCGCAGGGCCATTTCGTCCACGTGTATGTCGATCGCCAGACGCGCAGACCGACCGCCTTGCCCGAGGCGCTGCGTGCCGTCTTAACCCCCTTGCTGATTCAGCCATGACCCCCACCCCCCCAACTGTGCATGCCGTCACCGATGTTGACGACGCAATCCGCTCACGGCGTTCGATCCGGGCCTTCCTGCCCACACCCGTACCGCGCGAGGTCGTGCGCGACCTGCTCGACGTGGCCGCACGGGCGCCATCGGGCAGCAACACGCAGCCCTGGCGCGTGTATGTTCTGAGCGGTGCGAGCAAGGAGGCGCTCACAGCGGACATCCTGGCCGCGCACAACGATCCAGAGCTCCTGGCCGCCCAGCGCGAGGAATACGCCTATTACCCCAGGAGGTGGATCACACCGTTCGTCGAGCGGCGCCGCAAGGTCGGCTGGGATCTCTATGGCCTGCTTGGCCTGACGCGCGAGGACAAGGCCGGCATGCACGCCCAGCATGGTCGCAACTACGCCTTCTTCGGCGCCCCGGTGGGGTTCATGTTCACCATCGACCGGGTTCTTGAGACCGGATCGTGGCTCGACTACGGGATGTTCCTTGAGAATCTCATGATCGCCGCCCGGGGCCGCGGCCTCGACACCTGTCCTCAGGCGGCCTTCACGCCCTTTCACGCGATCATCCGTAGGCATCTGCAGATGCCTGAGAACGAGATGCTGGTGTGCGGCATGAGCCTCGGGTATGCCGACCCGGCGCAGATCGAGAACACGCTCGTGACCGAGCGTGCATCAGTCGATGAGTTCACGAGCTTTCTCGACTAGAGCGCTCGGGCGCCTTGGCTGAAGCGAGCCATCCTCGGGAGCCGCTATGAGCACTTTGCAGATCGCTGTCATTCCTGGTGACGGTATCGGCACCGAGGTCATGCCTGAAGGTCTGCGCGTGCTCGACGCTGCAGGCCGTCATTTTGGGCTTGCTCTAGAGATGACCCACATCGACTGGGCGAGCTGCGCCTGGTACGAGCGCCACGGCCAGATGATGCCCGTTGGCTGGTTCGATGAACTCGTCAAGCGCGACGCGATCTATTTCGGGGCCGTCGGCTGGCCGGCACGGGTCCCTGATCACGTCTCGCTGTGGGGCTCGTTGCTCAAGTTCCGGCGCGAGTTCGATCAGTATGTGAACCTGCGGCCCTGCCGCCTCATTGCCGGCGTGCCCTCGCCGCTCGCCCATCGTCGCCCGGGCGACATCGACTTCTTCGTGATCCGCGAGAACACCGAAGGGGAGTATTCGAGCGTCGGAGGGCGCATGTTCGAGGGGAGTCCCCGCGAGGTCGTGTTCCAGGAGTCGATCTTCACCCGCCATGGCGTCGATCGCATCCTGAGATTCGCTTTTGAACTGGCACGGCGGCGGCACAGGCGGCACCTCACGTCGGCGACCAAGTCCAACGGCATCTCGATCACCATGCCCTACTGGGACGAGCGTGTCGCCGCGATGGCCCTTGAGTACCCCGATGTGCGTGTCGACAAGTTCCACATCGATATCCTCACTGCGCACTTCGTCATGCATCCGGACTGGTTCGACGTGGTGGTGGCCTCAAATCTGTTTGGCGACATCCTCTCGGACCTCGGGCCGGCCTGCACGGGAACCATTGGGATCGCGCCCTCGGCGAACATCAACCCCGAGCGGCAGTTTCCCTCGCTGTTCGAACCGGTGCATGGGTCGGCGCCGGATATCGCGGGCGAGGGCATCGCCAACCCGATCGGCATGATCTGGTCGGGAGCGCTCATGCTCGACCACCTTGGACACGCTGAGGCCGCCGCGGCCATTGTTGCCGCCATCGAGGCGGTGCTCGCAGATCCCGAGGCGCCGCGCACACCTGACATGGGCGGAGGCGCCACCACCAGCGATGTCGGGCGCGCCATCGCCGAGGCGCTCCGCGGGCCGGCACAAGCCCCGGCCGGCACGCCTCTGGGGCGGCCCGGGGACGACGCTCAAGAGTTGCCGGGTGGGGATCCTAGGTAGTTGCCGCAAGAGGCCAGGAACGCCACATACTTTATTCAGAATTTGCGTTAACGATCGCGCTTATCTCATTATTCTTGAACATTTTTTTTGATTTGATACACTAGCGCCACACATGAACGGGAGGGATTCTGATGGGACGTGATCGCCGGGCAGGAACTGGGATTGCCCTGGCGCTGTGCTTCGCGCTGGCGCTATGTGCCGTGGCGGGGCCGGCGGCTGCAGCCGCCGACGGCGATGCGGCCCTGAACCACAAGGCGCCGGTCCACGTGCTGGCCACCGCAGTGCGTCACCACGTGGTGTTAACGCGCACGGCGGCGATCGCCGCGGCCCGGCATACCGGATTCGAGCGCGTTGCAGCGGCCGCCCCCGAGGGCGTCCGTGGCGAGGAACCGGGGGCCCTCGAGGTGCGCTCGAGTGTTGCCCTGGTCATCGAGGACAAGACCTCGAACGTGCTGTTTTCAAGAAACTCGGACGTCGCCTTGCCGATCGCCTCGATCACCAAACTCATGACATCCCTGGTCGTGCTCGAAGCGCGCCAGCCCATGGAGGAACCCCTGGAGATCACCGAGGAGGACCTCGACACCGAGAAGAACACCACCTCCCGGCTCATCATCGGTACGATCCTCTCGCGCCGCGACCTCATGCATCTCGCGCTCATGTCTTCTGAGAACCGCGCGGCCCACGCCCTGTGCCGCAGTTATCCGGGTGGTCTTGGCGCCTGTCTTGAGGCGATGAACAACAAGGCATTGCAGTTGGGCATGCTAAGCACGCATTTCAACGATCCGACCGGCCTGTCGAGCCAGAACGTGGCGAGCGCGGAAGATCTGGCCAAGCTGCTCGAAGCCGCCTCTCAGAACGCGACCATCCGCGAATTCTCCACGGACGCGGGATATACGGTACCGGTCGGACGGCGCATGGTGGCGTTTCGCAATACCAATTCGCTGGTCACCAAGCCCGGCTGGGACATCGCCGTGCAGAAGACCGGCTATATCGTCGAAGCCGGCAAGTGCCTTGTCATGAAGGCCAGGATCGAGGGCAAGTCAGTGCTGATCGTGCTCCTCGATTCGGTCGGCAAGTACACGCGCTTTGGCGATGCGAACCGGATCAAGAAGTGGATGGAGTCGAACCCGCCGCTCTTTCCCGCCACACCGGCCCTGATCAAGTCGGACGCGCCCCGGGTCACCAGTTGATCGCATGGAGCGACAGCGGGGCCGCCAGGTGACGGCCACCTGGCGTGCCCGAGACCGCCGTAACCTGGAGACCGCAGCCCTGCTCGTGGCCGCGGCCTCACTAGTTCGCCATACCCTCGCTCGTAACCAAGCCTTCCTCCTCGTAACCCAGAGCACGCGAAATACGAGCCGCAGTCGCCGTGAGCTCCTTTAGCCAGGATTCCTGGAGGCGGTCCGCGGGCGCCGAGAGGGACAGGCCCGCGATCAGTTTACCGGTGTCGTCCCGAATTCCGGCTGCCATGCAGCGCACGCCCAGTTCCAGTTCCTCATTGTCACGGGAATAGCCGTGCGAGCGGACCATGGCGAGTTCGCGGTCCAGGCGAGCGAGTTCCGTGATGCTGTTCTGCGTGTGTCCTGCAAGGCCCGTGCGCGTCGCGTAACTGCGCACGTTCTTGGGATCGTCAGCCGACAGGAACAGCTTGCCCACCGAGGTCAGGTGCAATGGTGCCCTGCCGCCGATGGCGCGCACCACCTGCATGCCGCTGAACTCGTTGTAGGCACGCTCGATGTAGACAATCTCGTCGCCCTGCCTGACTGACAGATTGACTGTCTGGCCGGTGACCTTGTGGAGATTTCTCATCAATTCCAAGGCCGCTTCGCGCACGTTCAGGCGCCCCTTCACGAGATTGCCAAGTTCGAGCAGGCGCATCCCAAGCCGGTAGTGTCCGGGATCGGTCCGATCGACAAAGCGCGCGATCACCATGTCGTTGAGAATCCGATGCGCGGTCGACGGGTGCAGCCCGGTGCCGCGGGCAAGCTCCTTCAGGCTCACCGGATCACGATTTTCCGCGAGAGCATCCAGCAGGGCCATCATTCGTTCGATGACCTGTATGGCCGTCTTTTTGGGCTGTGATTCGCTCATGGTGCATTGCGCAAAAGAGCTTTCTTTATATCACATGGTGAAAATTAGTCCAGATCCGGGTTGTGCCGTCGCCCGCGCCTGTTGTCTTCGCGTCGCAGCGGCGACCCCTGCTCGGCCAAGAATCGGCCGAGCAGGGGTCGACTTCACGCGCGCGCTTGATCAGAGGACCCTGACGCGGCGGCCTCTTCTGCGAGGCGTGGATCGGTGATCCGGTGCCCGTGGACCGCGATACCCCGTGCAAGCCCCGGGTCGGCCTGCGCCGCTCCGGCGAGGCCCCGGTCGGCGAGCAGTCTGACATACGGAAGTGTCGCCTGCGTCAGGGCGAGTGTGGCACTCTGGGCGACCAAGGCCGGGATGTTGGGCACACAGTAGTGCAGGATGCCCGAGTCGCGGTAAAGCGGGTCGGCGTGCGTCGTGGCCCGCGAGGAGGCAGCGATCCCGCCCTGATCAATGCCGACGTCGACCAGAACGGCGCCATCCCGCATCCCGCCCAGCATGGCTCTGGAGATGATGCACGGGGACCGGCGGCCGCGGTCGAGCACCGCTCCGATCACCACCCGGGCATCCCGCAGTGCCTCCGTCAGGCTGGCATCGGAGAGGATCCGGGTCGTAACCGGCTGCGCGAGGATGCCCTGCAACGCGCTGAGCCGCTCCGGCCGTCGGGCGAACACCACCACATCGCAACCCATCGCGCATGCGAACCGTGCAGCTTCCTGTCCAACGTCGCCGGCTCCGATGATGACGATCTTGGCTGCTGGCAACCCGCACGCCGGAGGCAGCAGCACTCCTGCTCCTTTCAGGTCGGGGCTGCGCCGGTCCGAGACACCCTGCCAGAGGGCCCAGGCGGCGATCTGCGGGGCAAGGCAGCCGGCAATGCGCGACATCGGCGCAAGCAGCCCGAGTCGGCCCGCTGCGTCTTCGACCGTCTCGTACGCGATGCAGGTCACGCCGGCGCGCAACACCGCGGCCAGGAGCGTCGGACTCGCCGCGAGTTGCTGGAAGCCGAAAACCATAGTACCCGCACGCAGCAGGGGATACTCCTCGCCCTGGATTTCCTTGACCTTGACGATCAGATCGCACTCGTAGACCGCATCCGGATGCTCGCCGATCTGTGCCCCGCACGCGCTGTAGACCGAGTCGGGATAGCTCACACCCAGCCCGGCGTCGCGCTCGATCAACACCTCGTGGCCGGCATCGACCAGCTGGCGCACCCCTGCGGGAGTCAATCCCACCCGCGCCTCACCACTTTTGATCTCCTTGGGAACGCCGATCCGCATGCTGGCCTAGCCGCGCAGCGAGCGCGCACATTCAGCCACCAGAGCGGGCCCCCGATAGATGAGCCCGGTGTACAGCTGGATGAGTTCGGCGCCGGCATGCACCTTCTGGCGTGCATCGGTACCGGAGAGGATGCCGCCCGAACCGATGATCGGGACAGCGCCTGCGAGATGCTGGCGCAACAGCGAGATGACGCGGTTCGACGGGTCAAGCAAGGGCGCGCCGGACAGCCCCCCGGCTTCATCGGCATGCGCGAGGCCCTGCACGGCTTGCCTAGATACCGTGGTGTTGGTGGCGATGATTGCGTCGATTCCCTGGGCCATGGCGACGGCCGCCACGTCGGCAAGCCCCGGCTCGTCCAGGTCGGGGGCGATTTTCAGGACCAAGGGGACGTAGCGTCCGTGGCGATCAGCCAGTCGCGCCTGGCGCGCTTTCAGCAGTCCGATGAGGTTTGACAGAGCCGCGCTGTCCTGGAGCTGGCGCAGGTTCTTGGTGTTCGGCGAGGACACGTTGACCGTGACGTAACTCGCATGGGGATAGACGCCCTCCAGGCAGGCAAGATAGTCTTCGGCCGCGTGCTCGAGGGGCGTCTCGGCGTTCTTGCCAATGTTAAGACCCAGTACGCCGCGGAACTGGGCCTCCTCGACGTTACGCAGAAACGCGGCGAGCCCGCCGTTGTTAAAGCCCATCCGGTTCACCAGGGCGTGCGCACCAGCCACTCGGAACATGCGCGGTCGGGGATTGCCGGGCTGGGCGCGCGGCGTGACGGTGCCGACCTCGATGAAACCGAACCCCAGTGCCCCGAGCGCGCTGATATAGCGGCCATCCTTGTCGAGGCCGGCGGCAAGGCCCACGGGATTGGGAAAGCGCAGACCCATCACGGTCTTCGGGTCCTCGGGGATACGCTGGCGCAGCAGGGAGATGAGCCCCGCTGCCTCGAGCCGGCGCAGGGTCTCCAGAGTGACGTGATGAGCCCTTTCGGGGTCGAGCGCAAAAAGGAGCGGCCGGGCGAGGGCGTAGAGCAAGTCTTCACTCACGGCAGGTGCGCCCACCAGCCGCACGGCAACGCAACGCGCATTACTCCGCTAGCAGCCGCAGGTTCTCCCAGTGCCCGTTGGTGAGCGCTTCGATGGGTCGAAAGTTCGACTTGTACGCCATATTCGGGCTTTGGGCGATCCAGTATCCGAGGTACACATAAGGCAGGCTCAGATCGAGGGCCTGCCGGATCTGCCAGACAATGTTGTAGGTTCCAAGGCTTGCGCCGGGCAGATCGGGGTCGTAGAACGTGTACACGGAGGACAGTCCGTCATCGAGGACATCGATGATGCTGACCATGCGCAGGACACCCGCGTCCGGCCCGGAGGTCTCACGGAACTCGACCAGTCGCGTGTTGACCTTGCTCTGGAGCAGGAACTGGCTGTACTGGTCACGGCTGTCGTGGTCCATGCCGCCGCCCAGGTGGCGGCTGGTCTGGTAGCGCAGGTACAGCTTGTAGTGCTCGGGCACGAAGCACAGGCGCAGCACGCGCGCTTGCAGCTGCTGGTGCGCGCGCGCCGCGCGGCGCTGGCCGCCATNNACGGGAACGCAGGACCGGCAGCCGTCACAATAGGGTCGATAAGTGAACAGGCCGCTGCGCCGAAAGCCGGTGCGAACGAGTTCGCTGTAGACGTCGGCGTTGATGAGATGAGAGGGCGTTGCGACCTGAGAGCGGGCGTGGCGATCAGCCAGATAGCTGCAGGGATAGGTTGCCGTGGCGTAGAACTGCAGCGCGG
>PLEY01000021.1 GCA_003136595.1 Burkholderiales bacterium | reverse complement strand
GGGGGTATTGATGCGCCGTGGACGCGGCCTGGACGCGTCACCCCGCCCAAGCGGGGAAGCGGATGGGCCGGTGTGGGATCGGGTGTGTCGTGTCCGAAAGGATACGCGGACCGAAGGCAGCGTNNTCCGAAGACAAGGGAAAGAGCCAGTGGCCAGGGACTGTGGCCAGAGACAGCGGACCACCCGAAAGGAGTGATGGATGGCATTGCCCGGCAGACTCTTCGAGAACATATTCGAGGCGACGCCGCATCCCTACCTGATTCTTCAGGCCGACGAGCGCTTTAGCATCGTCGCGGTCAACGCGCAGTATCTCGCCGTGACCGGTACCGAGCGCGAGGCGATCCTCGGGCGCGGCCTGTTCGAGGTGTTTCCGGACGACCCGAGCGATGAGGCCTCGAGCAGTGTCGAGGATCTGCGCAGCTCCCTCAAACGCGTCATGAGCGATGGCCGGGCCGATACCATGGGTCTGCAGAAATACGACATTCCGGTACGCGATGGCACCAGCGACTTCGAGGTCAAGTACTGGAGTCCGGTGAACACGCCAGTGTTCGGTACCGATCAAAAGGTCGCCTACATCATCCATCACGTCGAGGATGTGACCGAATACGTGCTGCAGTCCGGCAAGGGCGCTGCGGATGCGACGAGCCGGAGGGTCGCGTTCGCAACGCCTGCGCAGCGCATGGCGGCCGAGGTGATCCGTCGCGCCGACGAGTTGAAGCACGCCAATCGTGCGCTGAAGGGCGCCATGGAGGAACTCGAAGTGCGCGAGTCGGAACTGTCGCGCCTGAACCAGCGGCTCACCGAACTCGACCGGATCAAGAGCCTGTTCTTTGCCAATGTCAGCCACGAGATCCGCACGCCCATGAACGCGATTCTCGGCATCGCCCACCTGATGCGACGCGAGGGCGGCACCAGCCGCCAGATCGAGCGGCTCGACAAGCTCGACAGCGCGGCACGCCATCTGCTGGGGATCATCAACGACATCCTCGATCTCTCGAAAATCGAGGCCGGCAAGCTACGCCTGGCGGAGGAGGACTTCGCGCTCTCGCCGATCCTGCACAAGGCGGTTGGCCTCATCAGCGATGCGGCCAGCGCCAAGGGACTGCGCATCCTGGTGGATGTCGCGGGCATGCCGCGGCGCCTCAGGGGCGACCCGAACCGGCTCTCCCAGGTGCTGGTGAATTTTCTCGGGAACGCCCTGAAATTCACCGAGCATGGCAAGATCGTCCTGAAGGGCCGCGTGGTGGAAGAGACCGAGCTCGATTTTGCGCTGCGCTTCGAGGTCAGCGATTCCGGGATCGGCATGACTCCCGAGCAGCTCGGTCGCCTGTTCATTGCCTTCGAGCAGGGCGACAACAGCTCGACACGCAAATATGGCGGCACGGGCCTGGGTCTTGCGATCTCACGGCAGATCGCCGAGCTGATGGGCGGCGAGGTCGGTGTCACGAGCGAATTCGGTCACGGCAGCACGTTCTGGTTCGAGGTGCGTCTGCGCCATGCGGCCGAGCCCGGGCAGGAGGAGAGCCCGCCCGCCTCCGAGAAGGCCTCGCTGGTGCTCGCCCGCGAGCGCCAGGGCAAGCGCGTCTTGATCGTCGAGGACGACCGGACGCTCCAGGAGGTCGCCTTCGAGCTGTTAAGCCACGTGGGCCTTGCGCCCGATGTGGCCAGCAATGGCAGCGAGGCCGTGGAGATGGCACGCCGGACCGACTACGCGGCGATCCTCATGGACATGCGCATGCCCGACATGGATGGCCTGGATGCCACGCGTGCGATACGCAGGCTCGCCGAGCGCCATGCCGTGCCGATTCTCGCCATGACAGCCAATGCCTCCATGGAGGACCGCGACCGCTGCCTGGCCGCGGGCATGAACGACTTCATCGCCAAGCCCGTGGCGCCGGAGGTGCTGTTCTCGACGCTTCTGCTGTGGCTTGCGAACACCAGCCTGGTCCACCACGACTAGCTGTGGCCTGCGACCGCGTGCGGGATGTAGGGCGCCTCCAGAAACTCCAGCTCCGCCTTCGAGAGGGTGAGATCAAGCGCGGCCACGGCATCCTTTAAGTGCTCTTCCCGGGAGGCTCCGACAATGGGGGAGGTGACCACGGGCTGGTGCAGCAGCCAGGCGAGCGCGATCTGGGCGCGCGGCAAGCCCCGGTCCAGGGCGAGCTTCGCAACCTGCTCGATGACGCGCTCATCAGCGGCCTCGCTACCCACGTAGAGTGTCTTTCCATAGACGTCGGTGTCGGCCCGCATGGTGGTCTCGGACGGGCTGCGGGTGAGGCGCCCGCGCGCCAGGGGGCTCCACGGCAGAACTCCGATGCCGGCGTCCTGGCACAAGGGCAGCATCTCGCGCTCCTCCTCACGGTACAGGAGGTTGTAGTGGTTCTGCATGCTGACAAAAGGCGTCAGGCTGCGTTCACGGGCCAGCGCGAGCGACTGGGCGAACTGCCAGGCGAACATCGACGAGGCCCCGAGGTAGCGCGCCTTGCCGGCCTTCACCACGTCGTGCAGGGCGAGGAGCGTCTCCTCAATCGGCGTGCCATAGTCCCAGCGGTGGATCTGGTAGAGGTCGACATAGTCGGTGCCCAGGCGCTTTAGGCTCGCGTCGATGGCCGTGAAGATGGCCTTGCGCGACAGGCCCTGGGCATTGGGTCCCGGACCCATCGGAAAATAGACCTTGGTTGCGATCACGACTTCGTCGCGCCGCGCGAAGTCGGCGAGCGCGCGGCCCACGATCTCCTCAGAAGTGCCGTCCGAGTAGGTGTTGGCAGTGTCGAAGAAGTTGATGCCCGCGTCGAGCGCCTGGCGGATCAGGGGACGGCTCGCCTCCTCCGGCAAGGTCCAGCTGTGATTGCCGCGTTCGGGCACGCCATAGGTCATGCAGCCCAGACAGAGCCGCGAGACTTTAAGCCCAGTGTGTCCCAGATTGACGTACTTCATGCGCAACTCCGTTACTCTGTGGGGGGCGAACCAATATAGCGCGAACCGGGCGGGTGTGCCCGAGTCCGGGCGCTCTGGGTGATCTCGGCCGGCCGGCAGGAAATCGCCTAGAATCGGGTTTCGGGCGCAAACCGCGTATCCCCGGCTGCCCCCGCCTGCCCCGCTCAGAAGCCCGAGCCTTCGTCCCGAACACAATCAGAGGCGCACCGCCGTGATCCCAGCGCTTCTAGCCCTCGCCCGCCTGAAGGAAGGCAACCGCCGCTTCTTCTCGGCGCAGACAAGCCGCGAGACCTACACGAGCGCGGCGCGGCGCCTGGAGCTCGCTGCCGGACAGGAACCGTTTGCCATCGTGCTCGGGTGCTCGGATTCGCGCGTGCCGGCCGAGATCGTCTTCGATCAGGGGCTCGGTGAACTGTTCGTCATCCGCGTGGCCGGCAATGTCGTCGCCCCCTCGCAGGTGGCCAGCGTGGAATTCGCCGCCGCGCGCTATGGCACGCGACTTGTGGTGGTGCTCGGGCACTCGCGCTGCGGGGCGATCTTAGCCACCATCGAGGAACTCGGGCGCCCGTTGCGGGACCAGTCGCGCAATCTGAGTTCCATCGTCGATCGCATCCGCCCCTCGGTGGAGACGGTGCTCGCCACCCACGATGTGAAGGATCACGACAACCTGGTTGAGGAGGCGGTCCGGGCCAACATCCGCATGTCGGCGAGCCAGTTGCGCCACGGCTCGCAGATTCTCGAGCAGCTGATCCAGGTCGAGGGGCTGCTCGTGGTCGGGGCCGAGTATTCGCTCGAGACCGGCGTGGTCGACTTTTTCGATGGTGTGCCGGGCGACCCCTAGCTCGCCACGGCTGGGGCGTTCAGAAAGGCGCGCCGCGTCGGCCACCAGGCGATCAGCTCCTGGATCGGGATGGGCTTGCTGAAGTAGTAGCCCTGCAGGATGTCGCAGCCATACTCGCCGATCAGAAGGTCCATCACCGCACGGCTCTCCACGCCCTCGGCGACCGCTTCGAATCCGAAGGTGTGCGACAGATCGATGACCGACTTGGTGATCTGCCGGTCGCTCTCGATGTCCAGGATGTTGCGCACGAACACCTGGTCGATCTTCAGCTCGTCAAGCGGCATCTGACGCAGGTACGACAGCGAGGAATAGCCGGTACCGAAGTCGTCGATCGACAGGCGGGCGCCGAGCTTCTTCAGATCGCGCATCACCTTCAGGGCCCCCTGGTAGTCCTTCATCAGCGAACTCTCGGTCACCTCCAGGGTCAGCCGGTGCGCGGGCACGTGATAGATGAGCAGGTCGCGCTTGATCCGGTTGGGCAGATCCGGATCACAGAGCACGGACGCGGACAGGTTGATGCCGATGTCGAGCAGGATGCCGTGTTCCTCGAGCCGCTTCATGTGGCGCAGGGTCGCCCCGACCACGAACTCGGTCATCTTCTTCATGAGACCATGGCTCTCGGCGATCTCGGCGATGAGGCCCGCATGCACGGGCTTCTTGCCGACCGGGCGCGGCCAGCGGATGAGGGCCTCGGCCGCGCCGTAATCGAGCCTGCGGCAGTCGATCTGGGGTTGCAGCCATACCTCGAGTTCATTGCGATCGATGGCCACGCGCAGTTCCTCGACCAGCTGGTGGGTGTACTCGGTGCGACGCGTGTTGGAATAGAAGTCGATCTTCGGGTCGGGCAGCTTACGGGCCTCGAAACAGGCCTCGTCGGCGCTGCCGATGAGCGCCTCGGGACTCGCGCCGTGGTCGGGAAAGAATGAGCAGCCGATGGCGGGGTGCAGGATGACGGTCTTGCCGTGAACCTTCAGGGGCTCGTTGAGGGCCTTGAAGAGCTTCTTGCCGGCCAGATTGATGATGGTCTGGCTGTCGATCCCCGGCAGGAACAGGACCACCTCATTCAAGCCCGCCATGGTGAACTGGTCGATGGTGCGAATTGCCTCCGAGACGCGGAGCCGGATCTCCTGGGTGGCATCGATGCCATCGGCGAGATTGGCGAGCGCACTGCCGCGATCGGAGCGCTCGAGCTGGATGACGAGGATCGCAAAGCGGTTGGGCCGCTCGCTGGTACCCACCACCTGGCAGGCGGCGCTGATGTGATGGCCGAATTCCGCTGCAGTCAGCTCGTTCGGGTACTCGCGCATCGCGGCATTCATCATGAACTGATCCTCTACCAGCGGCGGGGCCGCCCCTGGGGTGCCCCGGTTTGGGTCAACTACGAAATATAGAAGTCCCGGAAGTCGATTCCGTGAACGCCTGCTGGCAGGCTGCGCAGAATCTTGATCGGTTTTCCGGAACTGTCCTTCGGGCGACGCGCCAGATCCATCTCGTAAGGACGCTCGAGCGCGTTCTTGCTTGGCGCCATCAGCACCAGCACGCGCGGCTCGAGGCGCTGTGCCTTGTCCTGGGCGGTGACGACGGCAACCTCCTCGGTGCTCAAGAGGACGAGTGAGCCCACCGGAAACAGGCCGATGGCACGCACGAACTGTTCGACGAGGGGCGCATGGAACTTCTGGTCGGCCTGGCTGTAGATCACCTGGAGTGCCTCGTAGGACGACAAGGGCGGTGCATAGGGCCGGGCCGTGGTCAGCGCGGCGTAGGCATCGACGATCGCCGCCATGCGTCCAAATATGCTGATCTCCTCGCCGGCGAGCCCCGCCGGGTAGCCCTCGCCATTGATCCATTCGTGATGGTGGGCGATGCCCTCGCGCACCGCGGCGCTCAGATGCATGCTCTTTTGCAGACGCTCAAGGCCCTTCTCGACGTGCGCCTTGACCGCCTCGAACTCGTCGGGCTCGAGTGCATCGGGCTTGTTCAGGATCTGTTCATCCACATCGAGCTTGCCGACATCCATGAGCAGCCCGACCGTCGCAAGTTCCGAAAGCTGGCCTGAGGGGAACCCGAGGTGCCGCCCAAAGGCGAGCAGGTAGGACGCCACCTTGATGCTGTGGGTGTAGGCGAGCGAGTCCTGCTCGCGCACGCGCGCGACCCAGATCAGGGCGTCAGCGTTGCGCTCGATGCTCTGGACCATCGATTCCACGGCGACCGGCAGGCCGTCGACCCGCACGCTGGCCTCGGCGATCAGGTCACCCCGCAGCAGTTCGATGGTCTCCTCGACGACCACCACGGTGTCACGGGCGCGTGGCACCTCAACCTGGATGCTCGTACGGTCCCGATAGATGACGAGGTCGATGGTCTGTGGGCCACGGGCCAGTTGCTGAGACTTCGCCGGGCGTGCCGGAGTGGCACGCCGCCACTGGGGTCGCTTGGCGCGGCGCTTCAGGCGCGCACCCAGCTTGCGCAGCAGTTCGACACCGGGCATGAAGCTCGACCAGTCCGGGTGCAGGGCGGCGATGAGCGCGTCAAAGCGCGCGAGGCGCTCGCTGGTGGCATCGGGCTCCTCGCCACGGCGCGAACGGTTGTCGCGGGCCAATGCGCGGCGCGCGGCGTTCGACGGCTCGCGGGAGGCGCCCTTGCCCGAGGTGGTCGAGGCGTACAGAACCTGGGTCGGTGCAAAGCGGGGGATGAGGCTTGCGGGCGCGGTGCTCTCCGCCGCCTTCTGAAGCGCCGGGTTCGCGCTCGAGTCCGGGTTCGATTCCCAAATCTCGCGCAGTGTGGCCGTGACATTCTCGCGGATCTTCGAGAGCGAAAAGCTCGACGGGGACTTGGGATCGAAGCTGCTGCGGCTGCTCTCCAGGTAGCGGATCTTGACGCGCGCCTCCTCGTCTTCCTCCTCGGCTTCGGGCGCCTCGGGCATCACGTAGAGGTCCTCGAGTTCGCGCAGCGACTCGGGACTCGAGCGGCGCGGATCGATCACGACGTGGGTGCACAGTTCGCGCATGATGCGGATCTGCTCGACTTCCTCGATCAGGAACGCCTGCAGCAGGAAGGGCGTTCCCTCCCAGGGCCGGTCCAGGGCGATGACGAACATGCCGGGCTGGAGCTTGGCACTGGCCACGGCGATCTCGTCGCGCAACTCGGGGACGAGTGCGGGCTTGGGCTGGGTCGAGACTTCTAGAGTATCCATATCGGTCGCTCGCTAGTGAACGAAGAAGATCGGGGTCAGGCGGTTTGAGATTGCATGCATCGTGGGGTCATCCGGGAAGGGCAGCGACGATCAGGACCACGCGCCGGTTCTTGGCGCGCCCTTCGGCACTGGCATTGCTTGCGATCGGCTTTTCGGCGCCATATCCCGCGCGGACGACGTGGCGCGGATCCATGCCTGCTGCGACCAGCTCCTGGGCGGCTGCCTCGGCGCGGCGCAGTGACAGCGTGTTGTTGAATTCCCTGGGGCCCATGCTGTCGGTATGGCCCTCAACCCGGATGCCGTCGATGCCGACCGCGCGCAACGCCGCCCCGATACGGCGCAGTGCCGCCTTGTCGTCATCGCTGAGCGTGGCGTTCCCGCTGCTAAAGCGGATCGGCTTGATGCTGAGGTTCAGCTGCCAGATATCGCCCTCGGACTGGAAGCCGAGCTGCGTGAGCGTGGCGATGCGGTCGGCGTCATGATCCACGGCCGGCGCGACCGGCGGCGCGACGGGCGCGGGCGGCGGGGGCGGCGTCGCACATCCGGCGAGGAGGCTTGAGCAGAGGGCGGCGACGAAGGCAGCCCCTAAGGCAGCCCCTAAGGCAGCCCGGCCGGCAAACCGGGTTCGAGGAACGGGCTCGCAGTGCTCCAGGTGGTGATCGGGGACAGGGTAGCGTCTCATGGGCGGTGCCTATGCCGTCGAAGGGTTGGGTTGCAGGGCCTTCGCACCGGAGCGCGGGGCGCCCTCGCCGGCCCCTGCCACGCAAAAGGCGTTGCGCTTCTCGGTCTTGGCCTGATACATCGCGAGATCTGCGGCCGAGAGCAGCCGTTCCATGGTCTGGGCATGATCCGGGTACAGGGCCACGCCCACGCTCACGCTGCTCACGATGTCCCGGCCGGGGCCGATGGAGATCGGTTCATGCATGGTTGCAACGACGCGCGCGGCCAGTTCCTCGGCGTCGCCAACGCCGGCGAGTGGCGTGACGAGCACGCCGAACTCGTCGCCCCCGAGCCGCGCCACGGTGTCGGTGTCGCGCAAGAGGGCACGGATGCGCCGGCCGGCCTCGATCAGCAGCTCGTCGCCGGCGGCATGGCCGAACTGGTCGTTGACCGACTTGAAGTTGTCGTAATCCACGTAGAGCACCGCGAGCGGTCCGCAGCTGCTGCGATCGCGCGCAAGCTCGGCCTCGAGTCGCTCGTAGAAGCATACGCGATTGGCAAGTCCCGTCAGGCCGTCATGGCGGATCTGGTGACCGAGCTGCTCGTTGGCGCGCTGCAGGCGCAAAGTGTGTTCCTCGCGCGACTTCTCGAGCATCTCGATCTCAGCCAGCAGCGCGTTGAAGTCGTCGCCCAGCTGGTTGATCTCTGCGACATCGGCGCCGGGCGCACGCCGGTCGAACTGGCGGCTAAGGCGCACCACGTGCGTGAGCGCGGCCAGATGGCGCAACGGGCCCACCACCTTGCGTTCGACCTCGCGCGAGAGACTGCCGATCGACACCGCAACGCCCACCAGGCACAGCAGCGCGGCGGCGAGCGTCTTCCCAAAGAACTCCACGTAAAGCGCGGTATTGCCCCGCACCGTCACCCAGCCGATGACGCGATCCTCGATGCGGATCTCGGCCACCGAGGACTGGGGGAAGAGCACGTCGCCCAGTTGGGCGAGTCGCGCCTCGAGCGGGTTGTCAGGCGACCTCTGGAAGCTCGCGAGCTCCTGGCCGTCGCGCTGCACGATCTGGGCGCTGACCAGTTCGTCCTCGGCGCCGATGGCGCCCAGCATCTCGTGCGCGGCGGCGCTGTCGCGGAACACGGTGGCGGCCTGCGAACTGTAGGCGATCGAGTGGGCGACAAGATTCAGGCTCTGGTCGCCATAGACGCGCAGGTTGATATAGGCAATGACGGTGATCGCGATCCACGCGCTTGCCATGACGCCCGTGATGAGTCGCAGGTTCGCGCGATGCAGCGTCGTCAACAGGGAGCGCTGGGACGAGCTCATGGCGCCACTCCGCGGGAGCGCCGCGCGAGCCACAGCACCTGTGGATTGACCCGCAGACCGCTGCGCGAAATCGAATCGATGTTGACTCCGAAGCGAACCGGTGTGTCGTCGGACTCGAGGCAGAACATGCCGCCGTCGGAGCAGAACGCGGCACCCTCGCCGATGGTCAGCACCGGATGTTCGGCGAGTCCCGCGAGCAGCTGCGTCTGCAGGCCCGCCCGGGTCTGGCCGAGATAGAGGACCTCGCAGCCCTCGTCAAGACGCGGCTGGACCACGCTGCGCCGCACCGCGACGCTGCTCTCTGGAAGCCCGAGAGCGCCGGGCACGAGCAAGGCGAGCGCGGCGCGCCCCTCGCCCATCACGCACACGCGGATCGGGCGCAGCCCCTGGGGCCACTGGGTGAAGTTGAGGATACCCGCGACCACGGCGGCCGCGTTGGGGTGCCCGGGGTTTGGCCCGCCCGAGGAGAGCAGCGCGCCTGCCTCGGATTTGTCCTGGGGCGAGGCCGCCTCGGCCCGGCGCGCGAAGTCCAGCTCCAGCGCCACCGCCAGCGCCAGCGCCAGC
>PLEY01000110.1:4087-78507 GCA_003136595.1 Burkholderiales bacterium | reverse complement strand
TTGGTCACGACGGTGCAGAAGAGCTCGAGATCATTGGGGAACGATTGTTCACCCTCATAGCTAGACCCCAATAGCCTGTCAAGGGGTGTTACTACGCTGTTGACTCAAGCCGACATATAAATCTTAAGTGAACAATCGTACCCTGTGCTACCCTTTCAGTACCTCGCAAGGACAATCACCATGCCACGCTCTGTCACCCAAAAGAACCCAGCCAAACAAGGTCGCAAACAGGCCCGCCAGCGCCAGGCTCCCCTCGGGCCAGGCGCGCTTTTGACCTTGCCTGAGTCGGCAGAAAATGAACGTCGCGCCGTAATCGTCCGGGCGCTGCGACGCGGTGAAGACGAAGCGCTTTTCGCGGCGGTTCTTGGCACTACGGAGAACGTCACCAAAGAGACGCTTCTCGCCAGCGAGCGGCTGATTCGGGAGATTGAGCAGGCGGCGCAGTCGACCTAGTTCCGGCATGACAACGGCCAATGGATGCACCTGAACCTGGTGGCCATCCCCCTTTTGCTGACGGGTGCAGGCCCCGTCGCGCCTGCTGCCAGGGAAGAGATTCTGAAAATCGGGGACAACGGGCTGGCCGTAGGGGTGGCCCGGTCCTTTCGCCTGTCCGGAATCGTGGGACAAGACACCGTCGCGGGTGTGTTTCACCGGCTTGCCCGCATCGAGGAGTACGACGAAGGGGGTTGGTCTCCTGTGCGGGGCTTGCTCGACACTCTGGTCGCAGGGCTGCAACAGGGGCAGTTGCCGCAGCCGGACCTGGACCGCTACCTCCCGGACCTCCAGCACTTGCCTGCAATTGCATTCCACCGCGCGCAGCCCGCTGCCGGGCGCGTTCGGCTGATGGTGGGATATCTCTTGACGACCCGTGCCCTGCAAGACCCCCTCGACACAGGGGCCGTAGCGCACTGGGCTGCCGCTACCGAGAGCCTGTTCGGGCGCCTGGCGCGCAGGCTGGCCCAGGAGAGCATCCGCGCTCTGGCCCCGCAGCCCCTCTCCAGTGCCATCCGGACCGCCCGACTGGCGCTGCTCCGGGAAGAGCTCATGAGAGTCCGGGCGCGGGCTTTGGCGCGCGTGGGAAACCGCGACGCGTCACTCGTGGTTTGTGTCTCGACCCACGAGCCCAGCAACCCACCGACAGATGATGAGCGCATCTATGGTCGCCGGTCGCGCATTGCACTGCGTTCCCGGCTCGATGGCACGTTCCTGGGAGGAGCGGAGGCCGGGCCCACCGAGTTCCACGATGCCGATGCACTCTCGGACTTGGTGCAAAGCGTAACGCCGCCGCGCGGCACGGTGCTGCATCTGGGCGGAGACACTGGCCTCGCAATGACAAACCCGGCCTGGGACGAAGGGCTCTGGCCACAGCCTGAGTGGGATGGGTTTCTCACGCCCGGGGCGCCCGCGGGCCGGCTCACTTTGAACTAGGGATGGCCCCGCCGTACGGGGCCACAAGGTGAGTGGCCGCAGCAGCGGCAGGGCCACGAGTCTCGTACCTGCCGGAACCGGGTGTCCGGATGCCGACGCGGCAGGGCGTGGGGGTTCCCGCCAAGGGAGACAGCGGGCGCCGTTCCGTGAAAGCCGTAAAGCGCCGCTCTGGGATGAGTCCCGGGGCGGCTTTGCCGTTGGACACTCAAGCCCTGCTACTCGACGAAATAGTACTCGCCTTCGGCACGAGCGCCACTGGTGGTGGTTTTCAGGTCCGTCGAGGTCGTCGTGTTTATCAGGCCCCGTATGTTCTTGAACGCTCCAGTCCCCCCGGTGATGAAGTTGGTCTGCACCACCCCAACTACCGCTTTGCTGTCCTCCCCGGTCGTCTTATGCACCAACACGGTGGCTCTGGTGAAAATCTTGTCGCCATTTTCCAGCGCGTAGCCAGGAGAGTTGGAGGAGGGCGCGCCGCGTCCGAGGGCTCAAACCGCGACCGAGCCGGCTCCTGAGACGGCACACGCGGATCTGTCGAATACCCTGGTCCCGGGCCGGCCCGCACGCGGGCGCACGGGGCGACTGGGGCTACTCCCGATGCCCTGCCAGCGGATTTGCGGTATCTTGATAACCAATAATTGATGGGACAGCCACGGCCAAATCGTGCTGGCTGAGGCTGGGGCCGGGCGAATCGCGCCGGGCCTATCGCACCCCGATCGAGGAGACACCATGCCAGACGTCCAAATGCGGTCCTTGGCGATGAACGCCCGCCCGCTCGTCCCGCACGACAACCGTTCCGTGGTCAGGGGCGCGACCGATGATGCGCTCTCGGAGGCGACCGTGGGCGAGTTCCTTGACGCAGTGGTGGCCCGCTTTCCGGACGCTTGTGCGGTGGTGTTCCGCGAGCACCAGGTGCGTTGGACCTGGGCTGAGTTCGCCCGCGAGGTCGACACGCTCGCGTGCGGTCTGGCCGAACTGGGTCTGACGAAAGGGGAGCGACTGGGGATCTGGTCCCCGAACCGTCCGGAGTGGGTTGTCGCGCAGTTCGCGACGGCGCGTCTGGGCATCATCCTTGTGAACATCAATCCGGCCTATCAGCTGGTCGAGCTTGAGTACGCGCTGAACAAGGTCGGATGCCGGGCGCTGATCGCAGCCGAGCGGTTCAAGACCTCGAACTACCTCGGCATGCTCGAGGAACTCGCCCCGGAACTTGCCCAGTGCGAGCCGGGTGCGCTGCGCGCGAAGCGCCTGCCCGCGCTCCAGTTCGTGATCCGCCTGGGTGAGGCCGCGACGCCCGGCATGCTGAACTATGCTGAAGTGCTCAAGCGGGGAAGGGAGCCTCGTGCGGCGCTCGATCTGCGCGCGGTGGGTGCCCAGCTGTCCTGCCACGAGCCGATCAACATCCAGTTCACGAGCGGCACCACGGGCCATCCCAAGGGCGCGACGCTCACGCATCACAACGTCATCAACAATGCGCGCTACATCGCGCAGGCGATGCGCATGACCGAAGCCGACCGGCTGTGCATCCCGGTGCCCCTTTATCATTGTTTCGGGATGGTGATCGGGGTGCTCGTGTGCGTGGCGACCGGGGCACGCATGGTGTTCCCCGGCGAGGGCTTCGATCCCCTGGCGACGCTCGAGGCGGTCGCGGCCGAAGCGTGTACGGCCCTGCATGGCGTGCCGACCATGTTCATTGCCGAGCTCGGTCATCCGCAATTCGGCCAGTTCGACCTGTCCTCCCTGCGCACCGGGGTCATGGCAGGCTCACCCTGTCCGATCGAAACCATGAAGCGAGTGGTCGCAGAGATGCACATGAGCGAGGTCACCATCTGCTATGGCATGACCGAGACCAGTCCGGTGTCGTTCCAGAGTTCGACCACCGATCCCCTCGACAAACGGGTCACGACCGTCGGCCGGGTTCATCCCCATCTCGAGGTGAAGATCGTTGATGCTGAAGGGGAGCCGGTCGCGATCGGCGCGACGGGCGAGCTCTGCACGCGGGGCTACTCCGTGATGCAGGGCTATTGGGACGACCCGGGTCGCACCAGCGAAGCCGTGATCGACGGCTGGATGCACACCGGCGATCTCGCGACGCTCGATGCGCTCGGGTATTGCAACATCGTCGGACGCGTCAAGGACATGGTGATCCGCGGCGGCGAGAACATCTATCCGCGCGAGGTCGAGGAGTTTCTCTTCACCCATCCCCTGATCGAGTCCGTGCAGGTGTTCGGAGTACCCGACCTCAAATACGGCGAGGAACTCGCCGCCTGGGTGATCCTGAAGTCCGGCAAGAGCGCCACCGAGGAGGAGATCCGCGAGTACTGTCGCGGCAGGATCGCCCACTACAAGGTGCCGCGCTATGTGCGCTTTGTGCGCGAGTTACCGATGACGGTGACGGGCAAGGCCCAGAAATTCGTCATGCGCGACGTCATGATCCGGGAACTCGGGCTGACCACCGTCCAGACTGCATAGGGCCGTAGGGGCCGTAGGGGCTGTTGGGGCTGTTGGGGCTGTTAGGCCCGTTAGGTCCGCCCTACCGCGGTGCCGCGTGGGGCGGTGTCCTGGTGAGAATGGAATCCGCCCAAGGAAAGACCGCCATGTCAGCGTATCCGGCCGATTGCGAAGAAGAGCTCGAACTGCATGGTGTGCGCCTTCTCATCCGGCCGATTCGCAGCACTGATCTGGACGAAGAACTGCGCTTCGTGCGCGGGCTCTCACCGGAATCCGCGTACCATCGGTTTTTCTCGCCGGTGCATGACATCTCGTTGCAGATGGCTCAGAAGTTCACCGAGGTCGACTACGAATCGAGCATGGCCTTCATTGCGCTTGCCGCCCTACCGCGTGCCGGATCGATCGTGGGCGTCGCCCGCTATATCGCCAAGCCGGACCCGGCTCAGTGTGAATTTGCCGTCACGATCGCCGACGAGTGGCAGCACCGCGGTCTCGGGCTTGCACTCATGCAGCGTCTCATCGCCTATGCCCGGCGCCGCGGCTTTCTGTTGATGGAGGGCTCGGTGATGCAGGATAACGCCGGCATGCGAGGCCTGGGCATGCGGCTCGGCTTTACCGCCCACACCGACCCGGAAGATCCGGCGACCGTCACGCTGCGCCTCGCGCTCGGTGCCAAAGGGGCCCCGAATGTGAGCCACGCGACCACGCCTGCCAATGCCACCAATGCCACCAATCTTCCCTGACGGAGCGCGTCACATGCCGTCGGCAAGCCGCAGAACCCACTCCGGATGTCGTCGGGGTGAGCCGCTTGCGGCGCTGCACGTTGTGTAGTCCGGGCGGGTAGGATAGCTTGCCGATAGGATCATCATCACCGGGAGTCGAGGGTATGCAAGGAGCGAATGCGTTTCGGGCCGCGCGAGATTTTCTGCTCGAGAACCGTAGTGACTACGAGCGGGCCGTGGCCGGGTTCGTCTGGCCACGCGCAGAACACTTCAACTGGGCGCTCGACTATTTCGACGACTATGCACGCGGCAACGAGCGCCTTGCGCTCTGGGTGGTCGAGGAGGACGGCCGGCAGGCGAAGATGTCCTACGAGGAGCTGTCGCTGCGCTCGAACCAGGTCGCAAATTTCCTGCGGCAGCAGGGCGTGGCGCGCGGCGACCGGATCCTGCTCATGCTCGGCAACGAGGTGGCCCTCTGGGAGATCATGCTCGCAGCCATGAAGCTGGGCGCGGTGATCATTCCGGCGAGCACGCTTCTGACCGAGACCGATCTTGCCGATCGCCTCGAGCGCGGCCGGGTACGGCATGTCATCACCGGGCCTGAGCATACCGCCAAGTTCGCCAGTCTGCCCGGCGGCTACACGCGCGTGTGCGTGGGGGCGGCGCCCGACTCCTGGATCGATTATGCGAGGAGCAGGGCGGCCGAGAACACCCTGGAGGTACCTGGCCTGACTCTCGCCACCGACCCCCTATTGCTCTACTTCACCTCAGGGACCACCGCAAAGCCGAAGCTCGTGCTGCACACCCACGAGAGCTACCCGGTGGGTCATCTGTCGACCATGTACTGGATCGGCCTGCGTGAGGGAGATGTGCACTGGAACATCAGTTCGCCAGGCTGGGCCAAGCATGCGTGGAGCTGCCTGTTTGCCCCGTGGAACGCCGGTGCGACCGTTTTCATCTACAACTATGCGCGTTTTGCCGCGAAGGACATCCTCGCCACGCTCGAGCGCTTTCCTGTGACGACCCTGTGCGCGCCACCGACGGTCTGGCGCATGCTGATCCAGGAGAAGCTCGAGGATTATGCGATTCATCTGCGCGAGGTCATCGGCGCCGGGGAGCCCCTGAACCCGGAGGTGATTGCGCGCATCGAGGCCGCCTGGGGCCTGACCTTGCGTGACGGGTACGGCCAGACCGAGACCACCGCCCAGATCGGCAACTCCCCGGGGCAGAAGCTCAAGCCGGGATCGATGGGGCGCGTGCTGCCCGGCTATCGCATCGCACTCCTGGACAGCGAGGACCAGCCGGCCGACGAGGGCGAGATCTGCATCGATCTTGCGGCGACCCCGTTAAGCCTCATGAGTGGCTACGATGGCGATCCAGGTAAGACCGCCGATGTGATGCGCCATGGCTACTATCACACCGGTGACATCGCCCAGCGCGACGCCGAGGGGTACATCACTTATGTCGGCCGGGCGGATGACGTCTTCAAGGCCTCGGACTACCGCATCAGCCCGTTTGAACTCGAGAGCATCCTGATCGAGCATCCGGCAGTCGCCGAGGCGGCGGTCGTACCCAGTCCCGATCCGCTGCGGCTCGCCACGCCCAAGGCCTACGTCACGCTCGCTGCGGGCTATGAACCGGGCGCCGAACTCGCCTTCGCCATCCTGTCCTTCACGCGCGAACGCCTGGCTCCCTTCAAGCGCGTGCGACGCCTCGAATTCAGCAACCTGCCGAAGACGATCTCCGGAAAAATCCGCCGCGTCGAATTGCGTAAGCGCGAGGCTGCACGGCTCGAGACGGGCCGCTTTGCGAACGAGTATTTCGAGGAGGATTTCCCTGCGGCCTCGTGATGCGCCACTCGCCTTCGAACTGCGCGGACCCTTCATTGCGCTAAACGACCTGTTGAAGCTCGCCGGCGCATGCGATAGCGGCGGGTCGGGCAAGGCGCTCGTCGCACAAGGCCAGGTGCAGGTCGACGGGCGGCTCGAACTGCGCAAGACCTGCAAGATCCGCGCGGGGCAGACTGTGACGGTGGGTGCACTCATCATCCGCGTCGTCTCGAGCGGCGCGCAGCGCACCCTGGGTTAGGCGCCGGGGCGCCCGGCTCCGGGTGGACTCAGGGCGCCTTTGCCACCGCTACAGGCTCTTCAGCCGCGACCCGTTGGGTGAGCCAAGGCCCGTGCAGGCGTCCCATCCGCTCGCTGCCGAGAAGTCGCCGTTGTTGCCTGAGACGATGTCGTTCAGGCTTCCGGGCGACTGATAGAGCGCCGGATTGACGAACCCGAGCGGCGTGCCCGCGGCCGCGTTCAGGCGCGTGATGAGCGCGGCCCAAAGCGGTGCAACCGCACTGGTGCCACCGATGACGGTATCGGTGCCATCGATGCGCACCGAGTACCCGGTCTCGGGATCGGCGTCACCGCTGACATCCGGCACGCCCCGCATCGACAGCGGCTGTGTCGCGCCCGCGGCGCTCGTCACCTTCAGGCCCTCCTGCCAGGCGGGCAGGGCGAATACGGTACTCACGCCACCCCCGCTTGCACCCCCGTTTGCGCCATCGTTCCAGACGACTTCGCTCGCGATGCTCGAGCCCCGGGCGGTGAGGCTTGTGCCGCCGCACGCAAGCACGTGTGGACTGGAGGACGGGAAGTCGACATGGTCTGCACCATCGCTGACCCCGTCTGCCGAGCCATTGTCGCCCGAGGCGGTGCATACCGTGATGCCCATGGCGATGGCCGCCTGGAAGGCCGAGTCGAGCGCCGCGCTGCTCTGGGGCGTCCACGTCGATTCCGGTCCTCCCCAGCTGATCGACAGGACACTCGGATTGTTGGTGGTGTCATGTGCGGCGGTGGTCACGGCATCGATGAAGCCGGCATCCGTGTTCGGTGCGAAGTAGACGGCGATTTTCGCTTGCGGCACGAGGGCTCCGACGACTTCGATGTCGAGCATCACCTCGCCGTCCGGACCGTTGGCATCACCGGTCGGGTTGTTGTTCGCCTGGTCCACCGAGACCGCCACGACATCGGGACTACCCACTCCCAAGGCCTTGAAGTAAGTGGCGAGATCCTCGGGCCGGTAGCCGCCGCCGAGCTCGATGATGCCCACGCATTCTCCCGATCCGGTGCCGGCCGGGAACTGGTAGAGGCTGGCCACCTGCAAGGGCGTGAAGGAGGTCGGCGTCGCGGCGGGTGGGCTGCCGGGGCGCGGCTTGCGCAGCCGGAAGTGAGGTTCTGCCTGAGGCCGGTTGTCGAGTCCAAGCACGGCTTCGATGACGCCCACGAGGTTCTCGGGAATCTGGATCGACCCGACTCGCCCGCGGTACGTCCCCTTGTCATGCTGATAGCGGTTCAGCTCGACCTCAAAGGCCGATTCGAACTGGGCGACGGTTCCGGAGAGTACCAGCGTGCGCCGCGCCGGATGTTCGCCGACCACGACCAGACCGTGTGCGGTCGCAAATGCCTTGACCGCCGTGATATCTGCAGGCAGGGCGGAGAAGCGGCGTGCGAAGTCGGCGCGCGAGAGATGTTTGCCCCGCTGGCCACGCGTGCCGGTCAGGGCCTCGACCTGCGTGTTGAAATCGTCGAGGTTCTGGCGCCGGATCAGTACCGACACCTCAAAGCGCTCGCCCCGATCGGCCCGACCCAGGGATTGCGCACCAGCGAGCAGTTTGCGCTCGCTTCCAGCCAGGGGATGTCCACTCATGCTCCACTCCTTCCTATGCGGCGAAAGTCCGATTCTAGGAGGCCGAACACCTGTGCGCATCCGTCCTTGGGATGGTGAGCGCAAGCTAATCGGGTTGGTGTTGCGATCTCCCCTTGATCGGGCTTGCGCAAAGCGTCCCGTCCCAAGGGATCTCCTGCAGTCGCGGCGTCGTGACGCAGGACCGTTTGGACCGGACCAGTCCCCGGGAAGTTCAGGGCCTGCCTGCGTGTCCTGGGTGGCGCGGGTGGACCCGGTCTGTGATGCGTGTGCCGCAGGTCAGGCCGGGCTCCGTGCCCGGAATGTGACGACCAGCACGTCGCGAAACGCCGGCTGGGCCGCATCCAGGGGCTCGACCGGGGTGACCCCATGATAGACCTTACGGTCATCGAGCAACGCCGCATCGAACGGATCGGTGAGCGTGAAGCTGTCCAAGAGACGGTCGTCGTCCGAGCGGATCGACGTGGTGCCACTGGCGATGTTCACGCGCCGGATCATGAGCACGAGGACGTGGTCGACGCCGTCGCGGTGGACACCTTCGGGTGTGGGGTGCCCGACATGCCCGGCCCGGGCCTCGATGCGGAACTGGTGCACCTCGACGTCCCAGCGCCCATCCCCCGGAACATCGGGCAGGAAGGCGCGGCAGCACCAGCGCAGGATCGTGCCGAGTGTGTCGGATTGAACCACCTCGGTCTCGACGGGCGAGAACCAGCGCGCGATGCCGCCATTGACCGGATTGTAGTCGCGGCTCTGATAGTGCGCGCGCGCTGGCAGGGGCTGGAAATGCCCATTGGCGGTGGCTTCGAAGACGGCGTGACGGCGCCTGCGGTAGCGGCCCCTGTCGGCCATGTGCGTGTCGATCTCCAGCCGGTCCCAGCTCGCCTGGAAGCTCGTGAAGTCGTCCAGGGATCCAGCGCTTGCAAGCAGCGTGCGCATCGCGCTGCCAGGCAGGAACAGGAAGTGTTCAAGGGCGAGAGTCTCGCGGACTTTAGCTGTGGTCTCGGCCGGCGGGATGGCGGGCGGGCTCGGACGGTCAAGCAGGATCGGGGCGGTCATGGGCAGGGTCGGGCAGGGTCTGACGAGGTGGCCCGTCGTGGGGCCAAGTCCCTGATTATCCTCCGAATTGCAAACCCGACGCGAATCGGCTCGAAGCGACGCGCTCCCGAAGTGGATCGATGGCGCGCGGGCTAGCCGCTCGCCAGCCGGTTGAAGTCGTCGATCCAGTCGGCGAGCTTCTGGGCCGCGTGGGCACGCTGGGTGGCGTTGGTCATGTTGGCGATGGTGAGATACATGTCCCGGTTCGCCCTGTTCAGGGTTTCGATGTACGCGCGGCGCACCGCATCAGGGCTGGTCTCAAGGCGCAGCGTGTAGGTGCGCAGCATCTGGATGGCGACCTCACGACTCGGCCTTTGCTGCACGATCTCGCGCAGCACGGCGACCAGTTCCGCCTCGCGCGCCTCGCGCTCGGCGAGCCAGAGGGTCGGATCGATCGGTAGCGCATCGGTCGTCTTGCGCAAGAGGGCCTTCTGCTCCGAGTCGAGGCTGCCGTACCAGTATTCGATCCGATCGAGCTCCTTGTTGTAGAGATCCTTCTTGCGTCGGGTGCTCGAAATCTCGACGAAGTCGTCCCGGTAGACCTGATCATTGGCCGCGAATTTCTTTTCCAGCCGGGGCAGTTGTTCGGCCTTGAGCGTCAAGGCGATGTCGGCAAGGTCCGGCAAGGCCTGGTCCACCATGCGATGCCAGCGCAGGCGCATCTGGATCTCGATCTGTTCCATGTCGAGAGGCGTGACGGGCGCTTCGACGCGGTGCGACAGTTCGGCAGCAAAGCGTGCATAGTCGGGTAGCTGGGTCTTGCGATGCCAGGCGAACCAGGCGGCAAGGCGCTGCCGCGCGAGCGCCGTCTGGTCGTCGTCGAGCGCGAGGTAGCGCCCCACCCAAAGCAGGGTGAACGTCTCCCCGTCCTCATAGGCCAGCTTGAGCGCGCCGCACGCGCACAGGTTGAGCGCAATGAGTGCGCACAAGGTGGCCCAGCGCAACCTGCGCCAAGCCACGCCGGCAGGACCCATTGCGGCATGACCCGCGGGTTGCAAAAGTCGAGCACTCATGACGGACAGCAACCAGAAAATACGCCCTGATTCCCTCGGGCGGGAGCTAGACCTTAGCATGGGGTGGGGTGCAGTGGGCGCGCCGGAGGGTGCAGCCTGCGCGCGTGCTTTGTAAGCGCATCCGCCGCCGGTGCGAGAGTTCGGGTGTCCCGGGCCACCAGTACCCGATGATAGACCTGCGGACCGGGGCGGTCGGTCAAAGGTGAGATGTCCCCCGGCCAAGGTCAGGCCGTCCCGGATCCGGCGAAACCGGGCGCTGCGGTGTGGGATGTTGGGAACCACCNNTGCTCTCGGTGCGCTCGGTGTTCCGGGTGCTCTCGCTCCTGTCCTTGCATTCGTCCCGAGCGCTGCGACAGCAGGGGGCTCCGGGGACAGGAGGCGCAACGAAGCGTAACGACGCGGTGAAGCGGCGTGAAGGGGGGTGAANNCGCAGGCATCATCGAACGCCGGGCCGCCGATCATGCCCCCTGGAAGATCTGCCTGGGTCGGGACCGCAGGCCGCAGGCCGCAGGCATGGAGCGTGATGGAGCGTGGAAGATCGTCTCGTGGCTACGCCACCGCGAGCGACCAGGCCTCCATGAATTCCTCTGCTTCGTCGCAATCCAGGGCCTTGGCGACGATATGTCCTTGCATCTGGGTGCAACCGATGCCGCGCAGCACTTCGCGCTGCACGAGCGTCTCGACACCCTCGGCGGTCGTCTGCAGATGCAAGGCCTGGGCCAGTTGGACGATGGCGCGAACGATCGCGACGGCATCGGCCTCACCCTGGTCCAGCGCGGACACGGTCGAGCGGTCGATCTTGATCTTGTCGAGCGGGAACCGACGCAGGTAGGACAGGGAGGAGTAGCCCGTGCCGAAATCGTCCAGTACGATGCCCACGCCGATCTGCTTTAAGCCGTGCAGGACTTCGAGCGGCAAGTTGGTTTCCTCCATCAGGGTCGCCTCGGTCAGTTCGACCTCGAGACGATCCGGGGCAAGACCGCTCTGCGCGAGTGCCGTGCGCACCACCTCCTGGACGTCAGAGTTGGCGAACTGCGCCTTGGACACGTTGACGGCAACCTTGATGTGCTTGGGCCAGCGCACGGCGTCGGCGCAGGCCTGCCTGAGCACCCAGTTGCCAAGCGGCATGATGAGGCCGCTCTCCTCGGCCACCGCGATGAAGTCTTCCGGTGCGATGAAGCCCTTGACCGGATGGCGCCAGCGGACCAGGGCTTCGAATCCGGCGACCGCGCCCGTGGCCAGATCGATCTGCGGCTGGTACTGCAGCCGGAACTCGTCGCGCGCCAGTCCGTCGCCGAGATCGTTGAGGATCCCGAGCTTGTGCTGCGAGTGGGCATCCATGTGGGGCTCGTAGAAACGCAGCGTGTGGCGGCCCGCCGCCTTGGCTGCGTACAGGGCGAGATCGCTGATCTTCAACAGCCCAGGGGCCGTCTGCGCATTGAGCGGCGCAAATCCGATGCCCAGACTCGCGCGGATCTTCAGTTGATGTCCCTGCACGGTCCAGGGCTGCGCGAGCGCGGCCAGCAGGCGCTTGCCGGCGTCCTCGGCGTGCTCACGCGTGAGCGCTCCCGGAACCACGAGCGCGAACTCGTCGCCGCCCAGGCGGGCAAGCAGTTCACCTTCAGTGAGCGTGGTGCCAAGACGCCGCGCCACCTCCTGGAGCAGCAGGTCACCCGCCGCGTGACCGAGAGAATCGTTGACGGTCTTGAAGTTGTCTAGATCAAGTAGAAACAGGGTGCAGGGGAGAACGGCCCGAGGGTCTGCGAAGAAGCTCTCGAGATGGTTGGAGAACTGGTGACGGTTGGCAAGGCCGGTCAGCATGTCGACGTTGGCCAGCCGGATGATCTCCGATTCGCGCTCACGCACGGCCGTGATGTCGGAGCCGACCCCCCGCCAGCCTTGCACGCTGCCGGCCGCATCATGCAGAGGCTTGGCCGTCATGGACCACCAGCGGGGCTGTTGACCGACCCTGACGGGAATCACGACATCGCGGAACGGTCCGTCGCCTGCGAGGCGCTCCCGGAACAACTCGAGCATCGCCGCCTCGGCGGGCGGTGCCTGGTCGAAGCCCGCGGCGATGACCGCGACCAGCGGGCGACCTTGTAGTCTGGAGGGCTCGATCCCGATCGCCTCGCCCATGCGCGCCGAGACGTGCGTGAGCGAGCCTGCGCAGTCGGTCTCCCAGAGCCAGTCGCTCGCACTTTCCTCGAAGTCGTTGAGGAGGAGATCGACCAGCTGGCGTTGGCGCTCGAGCTCCGTTTCGGCCTTAAGGCCAGCGAGGAATGCCCGCGAGGTTGTCAGGACCGAGGCCACCATGACGATGGCGTAATAGGGAAGGAGCGCCGCGATGAACCCGTACGGATGGTCCTTTTGCGCGAGCAGTCCGAGCGCGGTGACCAGACAGAGCGTGAGCGACCAGGCGAGTCCGGCCTGGGGGACCGCGGCGAACAGCCAGCTGCCGGTGCCGATGAAGGCGGCCACGATCGCCGTAACGATGAGGTGCCCGTACTCGTCGGAGGAGCGGAACAGGTACAAGGCCATGGCGGAATAGAGGAGCGCGGATACACCGAGATCTGCCGCGAGCAGCCACAGCGTGCGCGACGTCGCGCGTGCGTTCTGGTGGCGCTGCGTGTGGTGCACGGCAAAGAGCGTATTGCCCGTTGCGATCAGGGTCTGGAGCAGGCTCCAGGCGACGAGCGCCTCGTGAGCGGCCCGGTGCCAGAAGACGATGACGATGGTCAGCGTCGAGACCACGTTGCCGAGGCTCGCGAGGGGGAGTTGGCGCATCACCGCCTGGAACTGCCGACCCCGGTATTCGGCAGCCAGTGCCGGCGTCGCACCCGGCACGGTCCAGCATTGAGCGAGTCCTCGGGCAAGCCGCGCCCAGGGGGTCGCTTTGGCGACCGCGGGATCTAGCATGGGGACAAGGCGCAGTGGGACACGTGAGGGCGAAGGGCCGAAGGGGAGATCGCGGGACTCAGATCATTCTGAGCAGTGACGCCTCGTCGATTGCGCCGGAGAAATAGTTGCCCTGCAGGCAGTCGCAACCCCACTCGGTCAGGAGGCTCGCCTGGGATGCGGTCTCGACGCCTTCGGCGATGCTGCGCACGCCGCGCTCGCGGCAGAATTCGAGCATGCGCCGCACGATCACCCGGTCGAGTTCGGCCGATTCCAGGCGCTGGACGAAGCTCATGTCGAGTTTGAGCGTGGTGATCGGCAGGCGCGCGGCGAGNNTCACTCGAGGCCGAGGTCCCAGCCCACGAGGCCGAAGACCGCGAGCCGCGATGCGGCATCGCGTCCGAAGTCGTCGAGCGCGATGCTTGCGCCGAGTTCGCGCAGGCGGATCAGGAGCCGCTGGGCCTTCGAGAGGTTCTCCAGGAATCCGGTCTCGGTGAGTTCGATCTCCATGTGCTGCAGAGGGAGGTTGAGCTTGACGCAGGCGTCGATCAGCGCCGTCATGGCCGCATCCTGGTTCAGATGCACCGGCGACATGTTGACCGCAAGGCGGCCGTTGAACCCGCCGGGCCGCGCGCGCAGTCGCTGGCACAGGTCGGCCACCCTCGAGAACGTCCAGATTCCGAAATCCACGACGAAGCCGTTACTCTCGGCCGCGCCCAGGAAGTCGCCCGGCAGCAGGCGACCGTGTACCGGATGGTTCCAGCGGATGAGGGCCTCGGCCCCCGCCAGAAAACCTTCCTTGGCATCGAACTGGGGTTGATAGAACATCTGGAATTCGCGACGCGCCAGTGCCGCGTGAAACTCCTCGAGCGTCGGCTCGAGCAGCGGGCGCCGGGGTGGTGCTGCGGGAGGCCCGGCGGGTTGTCTTTCGACCTCGCCGCGGAACACCTCCGAGAAGGTCATCGGCGTCTCGAAGCCGGTCTGGAGCAGCGGATCGCGAAAGTCGGTTTGCATCAAGGGGTCGCGCCTCGGGGGCGGTGGGGCCTCCGTGGCGCGCGCGTCCATCAGTGCTGCGCTCGGGTGCGCGGGCGCAACCTCTGCAGTGAGGGAGGTGTCGGCCTCCGCTTCGTTCCGGTACAGACTCATTGGATTTCCCCTTTAATGCTCGGCGCCACGCGCAGACGGCAGTATCTGCCGTTCAGAAATCGCCATCGGCCGGCTCGACGCGCGCATCCACGGGCGAGTACACCGGGGAGCGTGCGTCGCACACGCAATAGATCCCGGCGCGCGCCAGGCAGCGAGCGGTCCCGAGCGGTCGCCATCACGAGCCCGAGTCGAGACTGCGTACGCCATCTGATCCGCTGGTGCTCGCAGACCGATAGAATTCCGAGGGATGGTCCCTGAGGTAGTCCTCCATGAGCCTGCAGAACACGCCGAATCCCTGCCACCGATTCGTCGGTGCCGCCTCTGCGGCATACGCGTCCGCAGGGCTCGAACTGTCGCCCCCCCAGGCCATGCATGAGTACGGATTGTTATTCATGGTGGTCGCCATTATTGAACTCATTTCCAGCATTGGGAACCGATATCGGATCGTCGAAGCTCGCTGTTGTGTCGTGCACGAATGCTTAGGATGTCTTTTACAGTTGCGTCAGTTGCGTCAGTTGCGCGTGCCGCGTCCGGCGCTTGTCTCTAGGTGAGCTTCAGGATTTTCCTAGTTCAATCTAGTCAATCAGCCCTAGCCTGACTGGGAAGAATTCTGACAAATTTGGTCACTTCGGGACTGTTCTGCGTTCGCGCTGGTGGCTCTTTGCCGTTGCTGCCCTGGAGAGTCAAGTTCCATGCCAAGGGGCACAGCGAACCCGCAACCCACCGGGGCGGCGGGTCTCCGATGCGACTTCCTCAACGTCCGTGAGATGCCCGGGCGATCTCGGAGCGATCTCCGGATGGTCACCCCGGTGGACTCCCCCCTCGACTAAGGTTTCTGCGGAGGTGCAACGAGCGCTTGCCCTGCAGGGGCTATGCGACTCGCTGGGGACACCGCTGTGGGTTCAGCCCACGCGCCTGCAGCGGGGCGGCCCCAGGCGGTGAGCGCCAGGTCACTGGGGTCTGAGTGTCGCGGCAGGGTCAGCTGCAGGAATACGCGAGCGTCGGCGCCGATCTGGAATGCCAGGTCGCCGCCGTGTGCGCGCGCGATCTCACGCGCCAAGGCGAGTCCCAGACCGACCCCGTCGATGCCGCGGCCGTGGGCGCGATCGGCGCGGTAAAAGCGCTCGAAGACGCGCTCCACCTCGTCTGCTCCGAGCCCCTCGGAGGGATTCGAGATCGACACGAAGATCTCACGCGAGGAGCGCGCCGCAGTGATGTGGATCCAGCCATCGGGGATGTTGTACTTGATCGCGTTGCTGATCAGGTTCTGCAGGAGCTGATCGATGAGGCCGGCATCGACATCGGCTGTGAGTCCCGCGGCAATCTCGCCCGTCACCCGCAGTTCGGGAGCAACGAGACGGGTGTCCTCGAGCAACAGGCCCAGCCGCGCGGACAGGTCGAGCGGCTGCCGGTCAAGCCGCAGCCGGCCCGCATCCGCGCGGGACAGCAGAAGGAGCTTGCGCGAGATCATCGACAGGCGCCGCACCTCGTCGAGGATGCCGGCGAGCGCAACCTGCAAAGGTTCGCCGTCGGCGGCGTTCTGGATCAGTCGTTCCAGTTCACCCTGCAGGATCGTCAGCGGCGTGCGCAGCTCGTGCGCCGCATCAGCCGAAAAGCGCGAGGCCTGCGTGAAGCCCCGCTCGAGGCGCTCGAGCATGGCGTTGAATACCTCGATGAGCTCGGCGAATTCCCGATCCTCCTTGCCGGCGGCAACGCGTCGGTCAAGACCTTCGGCCGAGACACGGCGGATGGTTGCGGTGAGCTGCCGCAGCGGGCGCAGCGCGCGCGTGGCCATGAACCAGGCACCAAGCGCGATCAGCACCAGTGCGGCCGGCACGGCGAGAAGCAAGGCGTTGCGGATCACGCGCATCTCCGCGCTCACCGCCGCTTCGTCGAAAGC
This sequence comes from Burkholderiales bacterium, assembly GCA_003136595.1. GTDB lineage: Bacteria > Pseudomonadota > Gammaproteobacteria > Burkholderiales > Burkholderiaceae_D > BOG-994. Next base: position 62,161 of record PLEY01000110.1, on the reverse strand, counting down.
GATCGCGACACGGCAGGTTGTCGTGGCCGCAAGCGCCACGCGCCAGGTCGTATCCGCTTGGGCGCGTTCGAGAAGGCGCGTCACCGGAGGCGGCCCGGGTGCGCGTGGCGGAGGCGGCACGGGAGCGAGTGTCGGCCCGGCTCGTGCCGGCGTGTCCGACGGATCGGTGGCAGCGGGTGTCCCGTTATCGGAGGCGAGGCTTTGCGGCCCGAGCTGCTGAGACGCGGCGCTCTGGGGTGCGGCGGTCAGGGGCGTGGCGTTCAGTGGCGTGGCGTTCAGGGGCGTGGCATTTGTGGGCGCGGTGCTTTGGGTCGCCAGTGCGTGTGGAGCATCGTGCCGGGCCATGGGCTCGAATGGCCGAGGCGCACCCCAGGGATGCGGTTCGTGCGGTGCGCCTGGCTCGAATTCGTTGGCACCGCGCCGCGCGTCAGGCCGCCCTTCATGTGGCCCCCGCGGTGGTCCGCCCGGTGGCCCCCCGGGTGGCTCCCCGGCGGGCCCTGGGGACCCCGGTGGAGCAGACCCTGGGAAATCCGGATCGAAATGTCGCAGAACGGGACGTTCCCCGGCAGGTGGTGGCTCCCGGTCGCCAAGCGGGGGCCTGATCGCATCCTCACCCGGGGCTTTCTGAGCGCGAGCAGTGTCGGGAAGGGGCTTGTCGCGCGGCCCTGGCGCACCGTCCTCGTGGGCCGGCGCGTCGCCTGGGGCGGCACTCCCGGGTGCCCGGGATTCGGCACCACCGGCCGCGGCAGCCACGAGCAATCCCCGCGGGCCCGCCGCCGGCCACGGCAGGCTGCGCGCCTCGAGCGCCTGAGGCCAGTCGGCCGAGCGTGACAGGACGTCGCCGTTGGGGCTGACCACGAGCACGTGCAAGGCGCCTGGAATCTCCAGGGCGCTGCCGCCCAGAAGGACGACGGGATCGGCCGGCCATGCCCGCTCCGGCCCTCCGCGTGCGGCGATCCGTTCCGCCAATGCGCGCAATTTGGCGTCGATCGTCTCCAGTTTCGCGGCACGGATCAGCCACCAGGCCTCGACCCCGAAGCCGCCCAGTACCAGCCCGGTGAGGACGGCGGCCAGCACCGCGAGCCGCAGGCGAAAGGAGCTACGCATCAAGGGGTGTTGGGTGCCCGGCGAAACCGGTAGCCCACCCCGCGCACGCTCTCGATCGGCGACTGCGCGGGGTCGGCTGCGCCCAGTGCGGCGAGCTTCTTGCGGATGCGCTGGATGCACACGTCCACGACGTTGGTGCTCGGATCAAAGTCGTAGCCCCATACGTGTTCTAGGATCTGGGTGCGCGTCAACACCCGTCCTGGCGAGCGCATCAGGTACTCGATCAGGTTGAATTCCCGGCCGGTCAGATCGACGCTGCGCTCGCACCAGGTGACCTCGCGCGTGATCCGGTCGAGCCGCAGGTCCCCGACCGCAAGGATGTTCTGGCGTTCGCCCGAGACGCGGCGCAGAAGGGCCTGGATGCGGGCGATCAGCTCCTCGACGAAGAACGGCTTGGCGAGGTAGTCGTCAGCGCCGAGACTTAAGCCCTCGAGGCGGTCGTCGAGTTCATTGCGCGCCGTGAGGATGATGATGGGGGTGCTGTTGCCGGCACGCCTTAGGCCCTTGAGCACGGCAAGACCATCGCGCCCGGGGAGCATCACATCGAGCACGATGACATCGAACGCGCCGCGCAGCGCGCGCTCGAAGCCCTCATTCCCATTGGCGCAATGTTCCGTGACGAAGCCCTGCTCGCGGAACCCGGCACAGACGAAATCGGCAATCTTCTTCTCGTCTTCGACGAGCAGTACTCTCATGAAGGATCCCCCTGGACAGAGGATAGCGCCCGCGACGGGTGGCTGCCATGACAAAGCTGTAATCGAAACTTTATCCCGGGGTCATCTGGCCAGGCTGTAATGCCTCCTGTGGCACGTGATCACTCCGACCCCGGACCGTGCCGGCCAACCTTGTCGACCTTCTGCCAGAAAAGGACTGCTCCGATGAAATCACTTGCGAACTCTTCCCGACCCGCCAAGCCCGGTTGCGTGCGGGCGTTTTTCCTGGCCTGCGCTCTCGCGGGCGCGGCCTTCTTTGCCGCTGCACCTGCGCTCGCCCAGTCTGAGGCGGGTCAGATGCAGGGGCAGGGGGCGCCCGGCGCGCCGGGAGGCAACGGTGGGAACGGTGGGAGCAGTGGTCAGGCCGGTGGTCAAGGCGAGCACCGCGGCCCGCCCCCTGAGGCCCTGTCGGCCTGCCAGACCCGCAAGGCCGCAGAGACCTGCAGCTTCGAGTCACCGCACGGCAACGTCTCTGGAACGTGCTGGGCGCCGGAAGGCAAGCCGCTCGCATGCCGTCCGTCCCGCGCGGCGGCGCCCAACGCCCGCTAGGGCGCGCCTGGGGCTAGGCGGCCTTGCGCGCGGTCCCCGGTCCGAGGCCGCCGCGCGCGGTGACGATGGTGTCGTGCACAAAGCGCAGTTTGTCGATGACGGTCGCGTTCAGCAGAAACGGGTAGGGGTCGGGAAGCCCCAGCCCGCGGCTGAGATTGTTGAGCAGATAAGTCACCGGAAACCAGCTGTCGATGAGCGCATCGAAACTGCTGCGCATGAGGTCCTCGCCGCTGGTGTTGGGCCTAAGCGCAGGTTCGTCCGTGCGCCTGGGACCAAGCGACAGTCCGCACGCGCGCGCGGTCTCGAGACTGTCGACCATGTGCAGGTAGTGGGCCCAGGTCTCGGCCCAGTCCTCCCAGGGATGCACACTCGCGTAGGCGCTGATGTAGCCCTCGGACCAGTCGTCCCGGGGCCCGTGCTGGTAGTGGTGGATGAGCGCGTTCTTGTAGTCGAGTGACTCGTCGCCAAAGAGTCTGCGAAAGCCGCCGAGGCGCATCGAGTCGCGCACCAGGCGGTCCCAGTAGTAGTGTCCCGATTCATGGCGCAGGTGCCCGAGGACCGTCCGATAGGGCTCCTCGAAATGCGCGCGCAGGCGTTCGCGCAGCACATCGTCGGCCTCGAGAAGATTGAGCGTGATGGTCCCTTCGTGGTGGCCGGTGAGCACGGACTCGCCCGGCTGGGGCTGTTTGAATTCGAACCGGATCCCGTCTCGGGCTCCAGCGGTGCGCTCCAGCACCGGCAGACCCAGGGCAAGCAGACTCACAACGAGGCGCCGCTTGGCGGTCTCGGCGCGGTGCCAGAGCACGACCATCTGGGGATCGTCGAGCGGCGGGATGACGTGTGTCAGCCGGCAGGAGACGCACAGCTCGTGATCATCGCCCGCATCGATGGCCCAGTTGCAGACCGCCTGCTCGACGTAGTTGCGGCACAGCCTGAGCGCAGGGCGCGCCGTGCTCCCCGCACCGCTTGCGTGCGTCGCGTCCTTCGCCTGCGCCTGGTCGGTGACGGCGCCGCTCGCGGGCCCGGTGTCGATGGCCACCATGGCCTCCCGGCTCGGGGAATAAGCCAGGCGGTGGCCGCAGTGAACGCATTGGGTGTTTTCGAAGAAAACCAGATTCTGGCAATGGCTGCAGTGGAAGCTTTTCATGATGTTGAGGAAGCGTCGTGCGCAAGGGCCGCGCCGGCTGCCGACACGTTACACGGAATCGCGGGCCCATTGGGGGTCGCTCGTTCCGCGGGCGAGTGGCCAGCAGTTCAGCGATCCGGGAGGCTTCGCGGTGCCGGCGCGAGACGGGCTACCCGCGCGACCCGTGTAAGACGGGCGAGTGTCGCCTTGGTGCAGGGCTGATGGGTGTCGAGCAGCCGCTCGAATAGCTTCTGCCAGTGTAACACGACATCCGGATAGTTTGCGTCTATGGGATGGAGCCCGAGACGGATGCACGATGCGCTGCGCCTTGCGGCCGCGACGCCGTCGACCCAGTAGTGCGAGATGCGCCGGCGCCAGGGTGAGCGCGCGCTGAAGACGAGGCTTGGCGCCTCAAGCGGCAGCGCCTCGGGGAGCAGATAGAGTCGATTCAGGGTCGAGGTATAGGTCAGCGGGTAGCGCGCAAGCGCCTGCCAGGTGCCTGCGCTCATGAGCCAGGCGGGCGCGACGAACCCCTCGAGCGGCCAGCCCTGCTCCCTGAACCACTCGACCCCGGCTGCCAGCCGGCGGTCTGCAGCCGCCGCATCGAGCGCTGCGAACTCGCCCTCTGCCGCCGTATAGACCGAGCGCAGCAGCCGGTCGCCAAGGCCGTCCAGCGGTGCATCATCATGATGCCGGAATCCGTGCAGGGCCAGTTCGTCGCCCTGGCCAAGCCGCTCGCCCATGAGCGCGCAAAAGCGCGGGTCGCGCCGCGCCGCCTGGCCGCGGTGGAACTCGGGGACGAGCAAGAGGGTGACCGGGGCGGGGGCGACTGCGCGCAGCGCCGTGAGCAGTCGCTCGCAGTCGGGCCAGGTGGCACGCGTCACATCGTGCATCACGATACACAGCGCCCGGCCCGTCTCAGGCGGCATGGCGCTCTGGAGGGGGCAGCGGCAGGGCCCCGGCTCCAACCAGGTCCGCGTAGTGCCCGTACAGGGCTGCAAGCACGGAATTCCACTCATAGGCCTGGGCCCGCTCCCGGGCCCGCCGCGCAAGCGGGACAGGGTCACGCGCGGCGAGTGCGCCGATGGCCTCGACGAACGCATCGACCGTGCAGCGCTCGACGGCGGCGCCGACCAGCGGGTCGATCAGTTCGCCGACCGCGCCCTGGGCACAGCCGACCACAGGCAGTCCCGAGGCGAGCGCCTCGAGCACGGCGAGCCCGAAGGTCTCCTGATCGCCGGCGTGCACGAACAGGTCAGCGCTGGCATAGGCGCTCGCAAGCTGCCAGGGAAGGCTCTCGTAGGGCAGGGCCAGCACCCGCGGGCCCCTGGGCACCAGCGGTCCGCCACCGATCGTCACGAGCAGATACGGGGGGCCGAGGCGCGCGACGGCACCGACCAGCACGTCGAGGTTCTTCTCGCTCGCGTACCGGCCGACGTAGAGGAGCACCCGTGCGCCTGCGTCGATACCGTGCCGCGTGCGCCACCCCGAGGCGCGGCGCGACGGATCAAAGAGCTCGGTATCCACACCCAGGGGCTGGTGGATGACGCGCTCGATACCCAGCTCGCCGAGGCGAGCTGCCACATACCGGCTCGGCGCAAACACCGTATCGAAGCGCCGGTAGAGCCGTCGCACATAGCGTGCCGCCGCGCGCTGCGCGTAGTCGCCGAACGCGCGTCGGGCGAGCTCGGGCATGTCGCTGTGGTAGAACGCGGCGACCGGCACGCCCCGGTCGGCACCGGCGCGCAGCGCAGCCCAGGCGAGGTGGTAGGGATCGCCGGCCTCGATCAGGTCCGGGGCGAGCGCGCCCAGCACGCGCCGGACGGCCTTCGGGTCATGCGGCAGCCGATAGCCCGCGCCAAAGGGGATCGGAATGCCGGGAATCTCGGGCGGCTGCGCGCCCAGGCGGCCTGGCACCACGATGGTATGGCGCGCGCCCGGCACGCCCGCGAGGTAGGCGTTCTTTGCGCGCAGGTAGCGCATGACGCCACCACCCTGCCCGGACCAGAACATGGTCAGATCGAGAACGTGCATCGCTGGTGCCGCGTGGGGCGTGTGGGGCGCGCCTGGAGGACGACGATCCGGCCCTCATGCGGGGGCCCCGTTCTGGCGCGGTGTGCCGGCTGCGACCCGACGCGCATCATGGCGACTCAGATCTCGATCTGTGTGCCCAATTCGATGACCCGATTGGGAGGAAGCTTCAGGAACTCCGCCATGTTGCTCGCGTTACGCATCATGGTGGCAAAGAGCTTTTCGCGCCAGACGGCCATGCCCATGCCGGGCGTCGCCACGAGCACGTCGCGGCTCACGAAATACGAGGTCTCGAGCAACTCGAATTCCATTCCGTAGGGCTTGCACAGGTCGAGCAGCGGCAACAGCGCCACCTCGTCCTTGAACCCCAGGCGCGCGGTGATCCGATAGCAGCCGTGGCCCAGATCGCTCACCTGCATGCGCTCGCCCGGCGCGATCCAGGGCACCTCCTCGGTCAGGATGGTGAGGAAGATGACACGCTCGTGCAGAATCTTGTTGTGCGCGAGATTGTGCAAGAGCGCATGGGGGACGCCTTGCGGATCGGCCGACAGGAACACGGCCGTGCCATGCACCCGCGTCGGCGGGTTCTCGAGCAGCGAGTCGAGAAACGGTTCAAGCGGCATCAGTTCCTGGCGGCGATGCTCGAACATGATCGCGCGCCCGTGCTTCCAGGTCGACATGACGAGGAACATCGCGATGCCGATCAGGATCGGGAACCAGCCCCCCTCGGCGATCTTCAGCAGGTTCGCCGAGAAGAAGGTGACATCGATGATGAAGAACGCCCCGGTCGCCGCGAGTGCGAGGCCGAGGTTCACGTGCCAGCCGTTACGCACCACAAAAAAGGTGAGGATGGTGGTGATGAGCATGGTGCCCGTGACCGCCACACCATAGGCCGTGCCCAGCGCGGACGAGGAACGAAAGCCCAGCACGGCGGCCAGCACCGCGGCCATCACCAGCCAGTTCACGAAGGGGATGTAGATCTGGCCGATCTCGCGCGCCGAGGTGTAGACAATCCGCATGCGCGGCAGGAAACCGAGCTGGATCGCCTGCTTGGTCATCGAATAGGTGCCTGTGATGACCGCCTGCGAGGCGATCACCGTCGCCACCGTCGAGAGCGCGACCATCGGATAAAGAGCCCACGCCGGGAACATCAGGAAGAAGGGGTTCTCGATGGTTTTGGGGGACTCGAGCAGGAGGGCACCCTGGCCCATGTAGTTCAGGGCGAGCGCTGGAAACACGCCCATGAACCACGCAAAGCGGATCGGGCGCGCGCCGAAGTGTCCAAGGTCAGCATAGAGCGCCTCGGCACCGGTCAGGGCCAGGACCACGGCACCCAATGCGACGAAGGCAAGCCAGCGCTGGTGCAGGATGAATTCGATGCCATAAAGCGGATTGAGCGCGCGCAGCACACCCGGATGGTGGGCGATGTTGATCGCTCCCGATATTGCCAGCGTCGCGAACCAGAGGACCATGATCGGCCCGAACACGAAGCCGATGTCCGAGGTGCCCCGGCTTTGCAGCACGAACACGCCAATCAGGATGACGAGCGTGATCGGCACGACAAAGGGTGTGAAGACGTCGGTGGCCGTCGACAGCCCCTCGACGGCACTGAGCACCGAGATGGCCGGCGTGATCACGCCGTCGCCGTAGAAGAGCGCGGCACCAAAGAGGCCCGTGATCATGAGCACGCCGCGCAGCCGGGGCTTGTCACCCACAAACGAGGTGGCGAGTGCGAGGAGGGCCATGATGCCGCCCTCGCCCCGGTTGTCCGCGCGCAGGATGAGCGCGACATACTTGACGGAGACGACGATGGTGAGCGACCAGACGATGAGCGAGACGATGCTCAGGATGTTGATCTGGTCGCAGGGCAGCCCGATGGTCGGATCGAACACGGTCTTGACCGTGTAGAGCGGGCTGGTGCCGATGTCTCCATAGACCACGCCGAGTGCGGCGAGAGCGAGGCCCGAGATGGAACGGGGTTTGCTGGACGTCGTGCTGGAGGTCGTCATCGCGCGGTGTCGAGGAGTAACAAGGTGGTCATGGCGCATCCTGGCACGTGCAGGGGTGGGGCCGGCAGCGCTATTGTCGCAGATCGTTCCGTGACTTGGATGACAGCGCGGTGGCGCCGGCCCACAGTCGACCTGCGATCCCGGCTGGAGGGCATCAGGCAGTCGTCGGGCCGAGCCCGTCGTTGGGGCGCGCTGCCCGCCGGCATCAGGCGGTGCGGTCCTCGAGCGGCACGTCACCCAGGGCGAGGAGTTCAGCGAAGCTCACCCCGCCATGAAGTTCGGTCACCGCGAGGCCCGCCGCCGTGACCTCGATGACCGCCAGATCCGTGTAGATGCGGTTCACGCAGGCCACGCCCGTCAGGGGATAGGTGCAGGCCTTGACGATCTTGCTCTGGCCGTCCTTGGTGCAATGTTCCATCATGACGAACACGCGCTTGGCGCCGATGGCGAGGTCCATCGCGCCGCCGACGGCCGGGATGGCGCCTGCGGCGTTGGTGTGCCAGTTGGCCAGGTCTCCCCCCACCGAGACCTGGAAGCCGCCCAGCACACAGATGTCGAGGTGGCCGCCGCGCATCATGGCGAACGAATCGCCATGATGGAAGTAGGCGGCACCGGGCAGTGCGCTGACCGGTTGCTTGCCGGCATTGATGAGATCCGGATCTTCGCTGCCGGGCAGGGGCGCCGGCCCCATGCCGAGGAGACCGTTTTCCGTGTGCAGGATCACTTCGCGTGCAGGGGGCAGGTGGTTGGCGACGAGCGTAGGCAGACCGATGCCAAGATTCACGTAGGCACCGGCCGGGATGTCCTGGGCGACACGCCGGGCGATCTCATCTCGTGAAAGGCGTCTCATGTAGGGGCTCCCACGGTGGCTCCGGTGGCGGCTCCGGTGGCGGCTCCTGTCCCGGTTTCGCCACCCATGTCGACGACACGGTCGATGAAGATCGAGGGCGTGATCACATTCTCGGGATCGAGCTCCCCGAGCGCCACGACGCGCTTGACCTGGGCCACCGAGACGGCGGCGGCCATCGCCATGATGGGGCCGAAATTACGCGCGGTCTTGCGATAGGTGAGGTTGCCCCAGCGGTCGGCGGTCTCGGCGGCGATCAGGGCAAAGTCGGCGTGCAGCGGGTACTCGAGCACATAGTGGCGCCCCTCGATGACGCGCGTCTCCTTGCCCAGGGCGAGATCAGTGCCATAGCCGGTGGGCGTGAAGAAGGCGCCGATGCCGGCTCCGGCTGCCCGGATGCGCTCGGCGAGGTTCCCCTGTGGCACGAGTTCGAGATCGATCGCGCCGGCACGGTACAGGCCGTCAAACACCTGGGAGTCGGTCTGGCGGGGAAACGAGCAGATGATCTTGCGCACCCGGCCCGCCTTCAGGAGCGCCGCCAGTCCCGTCTCGCCGTTACCGGCGTTATTGTTGATGATGGTCAGATCGCGCGCTCCCTGCTCGATCAGGGCATCGATCAGGAAGGCGGGCTGTCCGGCGCCGCCGAACCCGCCGATCATGATGGTGGAGCCGTCGCGGACATCAGAGAGCGCCGCGGCCGCGGAACTGAATACCTTGTTGATCATGGGCGAAACCGTGGGCAAGCGTGGGCGATCGGGACGAAACCGGGAGAGCACAGGCCGCCTGCCCATGCGCCTTGTGAACGACAAACCGGGGCACATGTTAACCCAGAGCCGCGGCCGAGTCAGCGCCGGCCCCACGCCCCCCGCAAGGCGCCAGCCTGCAGTGCATCCGGGCAGGCTAGCGCGACCGGTGTGCGCCGCTTCCGGGTTCGCAGGATGGCGCTGCAGGCGGCATAAGGGCCTTGGGGGCTGGATGCGCCGCCGGAAGCGGCATCGGCGATGCGCCGCGGGCGTGCCGGGCGGTGCGGCGGCGCAAGCCCTGGCACGCCCCGGCACGCCCCCCGAGCGGCGGCGTGCTGCGCGCTTTCGTGGGCCGCGTTACCATGGGTCTTCCAAAAAAACCTCCTCTCACATCATGGTCCAACTCTCGTTTCATCTGAACGGCGCCCCGGTCGCCCTCGAGACCGAGGAGCGTGCGCTCCTGGTCGACGTGCTGCGCACCCGTTTCGGCCTGACCGGCACCCATGTGGGGTGCGATACCAGCCAATGCGGTGCATGCACAGTGCTGGTTGACGGCGCTGCAGTCAAAAGCTGTGCGGTCCTGGCCGTGCAGGTCGCAGGGGGCGCAGTCATGACCGTCGAAGGGCTCGCGCCAGAAGGGGGCATGCACCCGATCCAGGAGGCCTTCATCGAGTGCCACGGTCTGCAGTGCGGGTTCTGCACGCCCGGCATGATGATGACAGCCGCCTGTCTGCTCGCGCACACGCCGTCACCGAGCGAAGCCGAAATCGTCCACGCCCTCGAGGGCAACCTGTGCCGCTGTACGGGGTATGTGAACATCGTCGCCGCGATCGGGCGCGCAGCCAAGGTGATGGCCGTGGCCGGGGAGCAGCCATGAACGATCTGGCGTTAGCTGATGTGGGCCGCTTCGGCAGCGGCCAGGCGGTACGCAGGCTCGAGGATCCAGCGCTCGTCACGGGCCGCGGGGTCTACACCGACGATGTCAGCATCGAGGGCCAGACCCATCTGGCCTTCCTGCGCTCCTCGTATCCGCATGCGCGCATCCTCGGCATCGATACCGCGGCGGCGCTCGCGGTACCCGGCGTGCTGGCGGTGCTGACCGGGGCCGACCTCATCGCCGCCGGAGTCAAGCCGATCCCCGCCGCAGTCCCGTTCAAGCGCCCCGACGGCAAACCGATGGCCGCGCCACCGCGCCATGCGCTCGCCGTCGATGCGGTGCGCTACGTGGGCGAGCCGGTCGCGGCGATCATCGCTGAGACCCGCGAAGCCGCGCGCGATGCGACGTATCTGGTCGAGGTCCAGTACGAGGAGTTGCCGTTTGTGACCGACGCGAAGGAGGCGCTTCGTCCCGGGGCGGCCCTGGTGTGGCCGGAGTCAGGTGACAACGTGTGTGCGGCGATCCGCCATGGAGACGCCGGCGCTGCGGCCGCCGCCTTCGCCAAGGCGGCGCACGTGGTGCGGCTCGATCTCACCAATCAGCGCCTTGCGCCCTGTCCGATCGAGCCGCGCACGGTCCAGGCGCAATACGATCCAAGCGATGGTCGCCTGACGCTGCGCATGAGCAGCCAGATGCCGACGGGTGTGCGCAACACGCTCGCCGACAGCGTGCTGTCGATCGGCCGCGACAAGGTCCGGGTCCTGGTCGGTGACGTCGGGGGCGGCTTCGGCATGAAGACCGGGATCTATCCGGAGGACATCGTCGTCGCCTACGGCGCGCGTCTTCTGCAGCGCCCCGTCAAATGGGCCGCCGAGCGCAGCGAGGAGTTCCTCTCGGCCATCCATGGGCGCGATGTAGAAAGCCATGCCGAACTGGCCCTCGATGCGGGCGGCAAGGTGCTCGCGCTGCGCGTCGCCTCGCTCGCCAACGTGGGCGCCTATGCGACGGCCACCGGGGTTGCGATCCAGCTCATGATCGGCCCCTGGGTCTCGACCAGCGTCTATGACATCGGCACCATTGATTTTGACCTGAAGGCGATCCTGACCCACACCGGGTCGACCGGTGCCTACCGTGGCGCCGGCCGTCCCGAGGCGATCTACATCATCGAGCGCCTGATGGATGCGGCCGCGCGCCAGATCGGCCTGGACGGGGCCGAACTGAGGCGGCGCAACCTGATCCATCCCGAGCAGATGCCCTACAAGAATGCGATGGGCCAGACCTATGACAGTGGCCACTTCGAATCGATCCTGGACCAGGGGCTGGCGCTGGCTGACTGGGCGGGTTTCGAGGCGCGGCGCAAAGCCTCAGCGGCCGCGGGCAAGCTGCGCGGCCTTGGCATCGCGACCTTTCTGGAGTGGACCGGTGGCAACGCGTTCGAAGAGCGCGTCACGATCAACGTCGCCGCCGACGGATACATCGAGATCGCATCAGCGACCCAGGCGATGGGGCAGGGCATCGCGACCAGCTATGCGCAGCTTGCCGTCGACACCTTCAAGGTGCCCATCGAGAAGATCCGGATCCTGCAGGGTGATACCGATCGCGCCGAGGGCTTTGGCAGCGCCGGCTCGCGCTCGCTGTTCACCGGTGGATCGGCGATCCAGGTGGCCGCCGAGCGCGTCGTCCACGAGGCCACCGACCTTGCGGCGCGCGAACTCGAGGCGCCGGCGTCCGACATCGAATACGTCGATGGTGTGTTTCGCGTGGCCGGCACCGACCACCGGATCGAGCTCTTCGAGCTCGCTGCGCGGCAGGATGGGCGGCGCATCTTCGTTGACTCGACCAGCAGCGTGGCCGGTCCCACCTGGCCGAACGCCTGTCACATCTGCGAGGTGGAGATCGATCCCGAAACGGGCGCCGTCGACATCGTGGCCTATGCGGGCGTGAACGACGTCGGGCGGGTCATCAATCCGATGATCGTGGTCGGCCAGCTCGAAGGCGGAGCGGTGCAGGGAATCGGTCAGGCGCTCTGCGAGCGGCTCGTCTACGATCCCGAGTCGGGTCAGGCTCTCACCGCAAGCTTTCTGGATTACGCGGTGCCGCACGCTGATGTGTTTCGCGGCTTCAAGACCGCTTTGGACCAGTCGATTCCCTGCAAGACGAATCCACTGGGCGTCAAGGGCGTGGGCGAGCTCGGCACGATCGGGGCCACGCCCGCGGTGATGAATGCCGTGGTCGATGCGCTCGCGCGTGGGGGCGCCGGGCCCGCGGTCTATGACCTGCAGATGCCCGCGACCGCTGAGCGCGTCTGGGAGGTGTTAAGGGGGAAGCGCGCCAGGGCTTAGTTCTGGGCGCGTGGCCGCTCGAGGGCCGAGACCCCTCGACCCCGCGCTAGAGCAGATGGCTCAGGTCGAGCGCGCTCGACTGCAGCACCGGCAGGAAGCGCTCCTCGAGCTCGGTCAGGGAGACCCGGCTTGACTGGGCGCTCGCGTTGATCGCCGCCACCACCATACCGCTCGAGTCGTGCACCGGGACTGCGACCGAGCGCAGGCCAACCTCGAGCTGCTGATCGACCATCGCAAAGCCGTTCTGGCGCACGGCGAGCAGCACCTGGAGCAGTTTGGCGCGTACCGTGATGGTGTGCGGCGTGTGAGCCAGGAGCGGCGTGCGCGCCAGATAGGCCTCGAGCAAGGGGGGCGGGAGGTTGGCGAGGAGCACCTGACCCATCGAGGTGCAGTAGGCGGGCAACCGGCTCCCCACCTGCAGCGCCACCGACATGATGCGCTGTGTCGCCGAGCGCGCGATGTAGAGCACCGCGTCGGCGTCGAGGATCGACAGGGACGAGGATTCGTGCAGCCGCGCGGTGACGCGATCGAGCAGCGGCTGCGCGGCCACCACGAGCGGAGTCGAGGACAGGTAGGCGTGTCCGAGCGAGAGCATCTTCGCGGTCAGCACGAAGCTGCGTTCCGAGGGGGCGACGTAGCCCAGACGCGTTAGCGTGTACAGACAGCGGCGCACCGCGGCGCGCGGAATGCCGGTGCGCCGCGACAGCTCGGCGATCGTCATCTTCTGGGGCTGGTCATGAAAGGCGCGGATCACGGCCAGGCCGCGCGCCAGCGACGCCATGAAATCGGGGTCGCCACGAAAGCCATGGATCGCCGTACGGGCATCGGCTGCGCCCGCTTCCACGCCCAACGCTTCGGACTGCGCTCTCACCATGCCGTGCCCCTTGCTTGACCCCTGCCCGCGCCGATCTGGCCGCTGGCGCCGCGGCACGATTCAGGGTTAGCGCCAGCTTGACAGCCAACGCCTTCGCGCCTACTTTAGGCAAGGTTCGCTAATCGCGCAAGTGTGCGATTAGCGAACGAGAAGCGCCCNNGCGCCCCGGCTGCAAGTCCCGCCGGCGCCTGCGGCCGCACCGGGCGTGCCACTCCTGCAGAAGCGGTGCCCATCGGCGGCCGCCGTCCCTCGTGAGTGGGTGTAGCATGCGGGCTCATGCCAGAGCCCGGGCCGCTCTACGCTATGAGGAGGACAGAAATGCCAGACATCGCCGGCTACCGGCGTCCGTGGTTCGGAACGCAACCCGACTATCTCTTTCCCCCCTACACGTCGACGACCCTGCGCGCTCCGCGCGAGCCGCTCGTCCTTCTGCCGCACACGCTCTCGGAGGTCACCGGGCCGCTCTTCGGGTTCGATGCGATCGGCGGCAATGATGCCGATCTCACCCGTCAGCATGCTGCCGCGCCGCTCGGTGAGCGGATCATCGTGTCGGGCCGCGTGCTCGATGCCAACGCGCGCCCCGTGCCAGGCGCCCTCATCGAGATCTGGCAGTGCAATGCGGCCGGGCGCTATGCCCATCGGGCCGATACCCACGACGCACCGCTCGATCCGAACTTCACCGGCTGTGGACGCGTGCTCACCGACAGCCAGGGCGGCTACCGTTTCGTCACCATCAAGCCAGGCGCCTATCCGTGGCGCAACCACTACAACGCCTGGCGCCCCGCGCACATCCACTTCTCGGTGTTCGGCGCGGGCATCGTGACGCGGCTTGTGACCCAGATGTATTTCCCGGGTGATCCGCTCCTGCCAGACGATCCGATCTTCAACAGCACCGCCGACCTGCGGGCGCGCAACCGGCTCATCGCCCGCTTCGACTGGGAGCGCACCGAGCCGCAATGGGCGCTCGCCTTCCAGTTTGACATCGTCCTGCGCGGGCGCGATGCGACCCCCATGGAGCCCTAGAGTGAGCCTCCACCCGACCCCCTCCCAGACCGTCGGTCCGTACTTTTCGATCGGACTGGATGCGCTTAACCAGAACCGCGTGGCTGTCGCGGGGACGAGCGCTGCGAGCGTCGCGATCACCGGGCGCGTCATCGACGGCCAGGGCGATCCCGTTCCGGATGCCGTCCTTGAGATCTGGCAGGCCGCCCCGAGCGGCCGATATGCCCATCCCGAGGACACGCGTGACCTGCCCCTTGAGGAAGGCTGGCGCGGCTTTGCTCGCATTCCCACCAGTGCGGCCGGAAGTTTTGAGCTCACAACGGTCAAGCCCGGTCCGGTTCCAGGGCCCGGGGGCAGCGTTCAGGCGCCACACATCGTGGTCCTCGTCGGCATGCGCGGCCTCCTTAGGCACCTCATGACGCGCATCTATTTCCCTGACGAGCCAGCCAATCTTGGCGATCCGGTCCTGGCACTCGTCCCGGACGCGCGCCGGCCCACCCTGATCGCGCGCGCGGCAGGACCCGCCCGGCTGGAGTGGGACATCATCCTGCAGGGTGCCAACGAGACGGTTTTCTTTAGCTACTGATGGCCGCACGCGGGAGTGCCGACGGTGAGTGAAGACGCGCGAGGCGTCCTCTTGGCGGGATTGTTTGGCACACCGGCCATGGACGGCGTGTTCTCGGATCGCGCGCGCCTGCAGGGCCTGCTCGACTTCGAGGCGGCGCTCGCGCGCACCGAGGCACGCCTGGGCGTGATTCCCGCTGGCGCCGCCCAGCCGATCGCGCTGTGCTGCACGGCCCAGGCGTTCGATCCGGAAGTGCTGGCCGAGGGGGCGGCACAGGCGGGCAATCTCGCGATTCCGCTGGTGCGTGAACTCACCCGGCAGGTCGCGCGCACCGACCCCGCTGCTGCGGGCTTCGTGCACTGGGGCGCGACCAGCCAGGATGCGATCGACACGGGACTGATGCTCCAGTTGCGCGCGGCGCTGGTGCTCATCGAGGGCGACCTCGAGCGTCTCGTGGCGGCGCTCGCGACCCTTGTGGAACGGGAGCGCGACACGGTGCTTGCCGGACGCACCTGGATGCAGCAGGCCGTTCCCATCACGTTCGGGTTGAAGGTTGCGACCTGGCTCGACGCGGTGCTGCGCCATCAGGGCCGCATCGCCCGTCTGCAGGGCAACCTCGTGCTCCAGTTCGGCGGCGCCGCGGGAACGCTTGCCTCCCTGGGCGACCGGGGGGCCGCGCTGGCCGCGGCACTTGCGGCCGAACTCGGACTCGCTCTGCCGGACCTGCCCTGGCACACGCAGCGCGACCGCGTCGTGGAGGTCGCGACCACGCTCGGCATGCTGGTCGGCACGCTGGGCAAGATCGCGCGAGACGTCGCGCTCCTCATGCAGACCGAGGTCGCCGAGGCAGGCGAGCCCTCAGCAGCCGGGCGCGGCGGATCCTCGACCATGCCGCACAAGCGCAATCCGGTCGCAGCCGCGAACGTGCTCGCTGCGGCACTGCGCGTGCCCGGCCTCGTCGCGACGCTCCTCTCCGGCATGGTCCAGGAGCACGAACGGGGTCTTGGGGGCTGGCATGCCGAATGGGAAGTCGTCCCCGAGGTCTGCCGCTTAAGCGCAGGCGCCCTCGCGCACAGTGTCGGGGTCTGTCAGGGCCTTGAACTCGACCGCGCGCGCATGCGTGCGCACCTCGATCTGCAAGGCGGCGTGCTGATGGCCGAGGCCGTGACCATGGCGCTGGGCGCACGCCTTGGGCGCGCCGCGGCGCACGCGCTGCTCGAGCGCGCCGTGCACGCGGCCAACACTCAGGGCCGGTCGCTCGCGCAGATCCTGGCCAGCTGGCCCGAGGTGACCGCGCATCTAGGGCCTGCCGAACTCGAGACGGTCCTCGATCCGGCCCACTACCTGGGGGCGAGTGACGCCTTCATCGATGCGGTGCTGGCCCGCGCCGCCGCGGCCAGGGGGGCCGCGCCCCAGACGTCCCCCCGCGCCCAGACCGGGAGTAACCCATGAACCGCTTAGCCGCCAACGGCATCCATCTGGCCTACGAGCTCGATGTGCGCGCGGGGCCGCAGGCCCCGCTCATCGTGCTCTCGAATTCGTTGGGAACCCACTTGGGCATGTGGCAGCCCCAGCTCGACGCGCTCGCCCGGCACCGGCGGGTGCTGCGCTACGACACCCGCGGCCACGGCGCCTCCGATCTAGGCCCGTCGCCAGAGACCATTGCAGACCTCGGGCGTGACGTACTGGGACTCATCGATGCGTTGGGCGTCGCGCGCGTCGACTTTTGCGGTCTGTCGATGGGCGGCCTTATCGGACAGTGGCTCGGCGTGCATGCCGCCGATCGCATCGAGCGGCTTGTATTGTGCAACACCGCGGCCAAGATCGGCACCGACCTGGTCTGGAACGCGCGCATTGCGGGTGTGCTGGGCGAGGGCATGCAGAGCATCACCGAGGCGGTGCTCGAGCGCTGGTTCACCGCCGGATTCAGGGCGCGTGCGCCCGAGGCCGTGGCGGCCGTCCGGGAGGGCCTGCTTGCGACCCCGGCCGCGGGTTATGCGGCAGCGTGCACGGCGATCCGGGATGCCGATCTGCGCGGCGACATCGCCACCATCCGCGCGCCGACGCTCATCGTCGCGGGCACGCATGATCCGGCGACGACGCCCGCCGACGGCGCCTTCCTCGCCGCACAGATCCGTGGCGCGCGCTACGTCGAGCTCGACTGCGCCCACCTGTCGAACATCGAGGCCGCCGACGCCTTCAATGCGGCGGTCTTGGACTTTCTTCTGGAGAACGGACATGGATGAGCGGGAACGCTACGAGCAGGGCCTGGAGGTGCGCCGCGCCGTGCTGGGCAACGAGCACGTCGAGCGCAGTCTGGCCTCGCGCACGCCGCTTAACGAGGAGTTCCAGGATCTCATCAGCCGTTATGCCTGGGGCGAGATCTGGACGCGGCCGGGCCTGCCGCGGCACACCCGCAGTCTGCTCACGCTCGCCATGATGGTCGCACTGAACCGCACTGAGGAGCTGCGCTTGCACCTGCGCGCTGCGGCCAACAACGGCGTGACCGCAGACGAAATCAAGGAAGTGCTCCTGCAGACGGCCGTCTATTGCGGTGTGCCGGCCGCCAACCATGCCTTCCACGTCGCGGCCGAGGTGTTCGCCCAAAGCGACACCCGGAAGGACACCCGAACGGATACCCCAGCGGACGCCAAGCCCTAGAAGCTTGCACCCCCACACCATTCAAGGAGACACGAGCATGCAGTGCAATCGCATCGCCACCACCCTCGCAGCGCTCGCCCTCACGGCGCAGCTTGCCTGCCCGGCCCGGGCCGAAGAGCCGGTGAAGATCGGCGTCATCGCCGAGTTCTCAGGACCCTTCGCCGAATACGGCAAGCAGATGGAGAACGGCATGAAGGCCTATCTCGCGCAAAACGGCGACACCGTGGCCGGCCGCAAGGTCGAGCTCATCACGCGCGACACGACCGGTCCCGCGCCCGAGGTGGCCAAGCGTTTCGCAGCCGAACTGGCGACGCGTGAGAAGGTCGATTTCCTCGTGGGTTTTGGCCTGACACCCAATGCGATGGCCGCCACGCCGATCTCGAAGGAGGCAAAAAAGCCGATGATCGTCATGAACGCGGCCGCCTCGGTCATCACCACGACCTCGCCCTATGTGGTGCGCGTCTCGCAGACGATCGCCCAGATGTCGCTGCCCATGGCGCAGTGGGCCGCGAAGAACAACATCCACAAGGTCTATACGCTCGTGGCCGACTATGCGCCGGGCAAGGACGCCGAGGAATATTTCAAGAAGGGCTTCGAGGCGGCGGGCGGACAGGTCGTCGACTCCGCCCGGGTGCCCTTGAACAACCCGGATTTCGCCCCTTTCATCCAGCGCATCAAGGATGCCAAGCCCGAGGCGGTGTTCCTGTTCCTGCCGGCCGGCGAGCAGGGTGTGGCGTTCATGAAGGGCTTCACCGAGCGCGGCCTCGCCCAGGCCGGCATCAAGGTGATCGGCACGGGCGATCTGACCGATGACGGTGTGCTCGATGCCATGGGCGATCCCACGCTCGGGGTCATCACCGCGTTCCACTATTCGGCAGCGCACGACTCGCCAGAGAACCGGGCCTTTCTGAAGGCCTATGCGGGCGTGGCGCCGAACCAGCGCGCCAACTTCATGGCGGTGGCGGGCTATGACGGCATGGCCGCGATCTTTGAGGCCCTGAAGAAGACCGGCGGGGACACGGATGCCGACAAGGTCATCGCCGCCCTTAAGGGATGGAAGCACACCAGCCCGCGCGGCCCGATCGAGATCGATCCCGAGACGCGCGATATCATCCAGACGGTCTATATCCGGCGTGTCGAGCGCCGCGACGGACATCTCTACAACATCGAGTTCGACCAGATCCCCGCGGTCAAGGATCCGGGCAAGGAGGGCGCCCATTGAGTCCCTCGCCGGCCACGCCAGGCCAGACGTGCCGCCCTGGGGGGGGCCCTTGGGCAATCTGATCGGGGTTTTGTTCGATGGCGTGGCCTATGGCAGCCTGCTGTTCCTGATCAGCCTCGGGCTGTCCGTGACACTCGGTCTCATGAACTTCGTGAACCTCGCGCACGGCGCCTTTGCGATGTTTGGCGGTTACGTGTGCGTGACGGCGATGGGGCGACTCGGCGTGCCGTTTCTGGCCAGTCTGCCGCTCGCCTTCCTCGCCACGGCGGCGCTGGGCATCGTGCTCGAGCGTACGCTCTACCGCCGGCTATACCGGGCCGCGCATCTCGACCAGGTCCTCTTTAGCATCGGCCTGACGTTTGTCGCCAGTGCGGCTGCGACCTATGTCTTCGGTTCCGGACAGCAGCCGGTGGTGCTGCCGGCATGGCTGCAAGGCCAGGTGCGCGTCATGGGACTCGAGCTCGGCGCCTACCGGCTGTTCCTGATCGCACTCGTGCTGCTCGTCACGGCTCTGCTCGGCGCATTGTTCACCTCCACGCGCTTTGGCGCACAGATCCGCGCCTCGGTCGACAATCAGGTGGCCGCAGCGGGTCTGGGCATCAATGTCGAGCGCGTGTTCATGCTGACCTTTGCGCTCGGCTCGGGGCTGGCCGGGCTTGGCGGCGGACTTGGGATCGATGTGCTGGGCCTTGATCCGAGCTTTCCGATCCGCTACATGGTCTACTTCCTGCTGGTCGTCGCCGTCGGCGGGGCCGGCACGATCCGCGGGCCCCTGTGCGCGGCGCTGCTGCTTGGGATCTGCGACGTGGCCGGGAAATATTATCTTCCGCAGATCGGTGCCTTCGTCATCTATGGGCTGATGGTGATCTCGCTCATCGCCTGGCCCGAGGGTCTGTACGGAAAGAGGCGCGCTTGAGAACGCAGGGTGGGACGGGGGGGCCGGGCGTGCTCCTGACCGGGGCCCGCTTTGGACCTCTTGAGATTGCCTTCTGGCTGGTCCTGGGCTCGATGGGCCTCGTGTTTCCGCAGTATCTGGTGCTTGGCAGCCAGATCCTGATCGTGGCGCTCCTCGCGCTGTCCCTCGATCTCATTCTCGGCTATGCCGGCATCGTCTCCCTCGGGCATGCGGCCTACTTTGGCGTGGGCGCGTACACGGCGGGGCTGCTCGCCGCGCATGGCTGGGGAGAACCCCTGAGCGGTCTTGCGCTCGCCGCAGTGGTGGGTGCCGCGCTCGGATTTCCAATCAGCTTTCTGGTGGTGCGCGGCGGGGACCTCTCGCGGCTCATGGTGACGCTCGGCATCGGCCTCATGCTCTATGAGGCCGCCAACAAGGCGGCGGGCGTCACGGGCGGGGTCGATGGGCTGGCGGGGATCGAGATGTGGCGGCTCTTCGGCCGCTATGCGTTCGACATCGAGGGACGCATCGCCTACGCCTATTGCCTCGCGGTCACGCTTTTTCTGTTTGTCGTCATGCGGCACATCGTGCGCTCGCCCTTTGGCCTCGCACTGCGCGGCATCCGTGAGAACAGCCGTCGCATGCCGGCGCTGGGAACCTCGGTCAGGGCGCGCCAGGTCGCGATCTTCACGGCCAGCGCCGGAATCGCCGCCGTCGCCGGCGCCTTGCTCACCCAGACCACCCAGTTCGTCGGACTGGACACGCTTGGGTTTGCGCGCTCGGCCGAATTGCTCATCATTCTCGTGCTCGGGGGGACCGGTCGGCTCTATGGTGCGCTGGTGGGGGCGGCGGTCTACATGATCGCCCAGGATGTCCTGTCCGGCATGAATCCGATCTACTGGCAGTTCTGGATCGGGCTCCTCCTGATCGCAGTCGTCCTCCTTGGGCGGGGCGGCATCATGGGCCTGGCTGAGCGCATCGGGCGCAGGGCCCGGCGGGGCATGCGATGACCCAGGCGGTGGCGGATGGGATGGCGCAAGCGTTGACGCAGCCGGCGCTGCGCACCGTGGGCCTCGGCAAGCTCTGGGGCGGATTTTCCGCGAACAGCGACATCACCTTTGAACTCGCAGCCGGTGCACGGCATGCGCTGATCGGCCCCAATGGTGCCGGCAAGACCACGTTCGTCAACCTGCTCTCCGGAGCACTGCAGCCGTCGTCGGGAGACGTCTATCTGGGCGGTGAACGCGTCACGGCCCTGCCGCAGTTCGCGCGCGTCAAGCGCGGGCTTGCACGCACCTTCCAGATCAACAGCCTGTTTGCCGAACTCACCGTGCTGGAGTCGACGCTGCTTGCGATCTGTGAGCGCACCGGAGCAGCCCGCCACTGGTGGCGCGCCGTGGCAGATCACCCCGGCGAGATCGACGAGGGCGTCTCGCTGCTCGAGTCGCTCGGGCTCGGGCAGGATCTGGACTGTGCGACGCGCGCCTTGCCCTACGGCAAACAGCGGCTTCTGGAGATTGCGCTGGCGCTCGCGACGCGGCCCAAGATCCTGCTGCTCGACGAGCCGGCCGCGGGGATTCCACGCGCCCAGAGCCGTGAACTCTTCGAGGTGCTCTCCCGCCTGCCGGCCGATGTCACGATCCTGCTCATCGAGCACGACATGGAGCTGGTGTTCCAGTTTGCCGAGCGCATCACGGTCCTGGTGGGCGGCCGCATCCTCGCCGAAGGGACGCCTGCGGCGATCGCCAGTGACGCTCGCGTGCGCGAGGTCTATCTGGGCGAGGCAGACCATGGCTGAACTCCTGAAGCTCGAGTCGGTCGCCGCCGGCTATGGCGATGCCGTGGTGCTCGAGGACATCTCGTTTAGCCTTGCGGCCGGGGCGAGCCTCGCGCTTTTGGGGCGCAACGGCGTGGGTAAGACCACGCTGCTCGTGACCCTCATGGGGCAGACGCGCCTGCATCGGGGCAGCATCGAGTTCCTGGGGCAGGATGTGTCGCGGCTCGCCACGCACCGGCGCGCCGCACGCGGGCTCGGCTGGGTTCCCCAGGAGCGGCTCGTGTTTCCTTCGCTCACCGTCGCCGAGCATCTGAGCGCGGTGGCGCGCCCGGGGAGGTGGACCCGCGAGCGGGTCTACCAGATGTTCCCACGCCTCGCGGAGCGCAGCGGCAATTTCGGCAACCAGCTCTCCGGTGGCGAGCAGCAGATGCTGGCGATCGGCCGCGCGCTCATGATCAATCCGCAGTTGCTGCTGCTCGATGAGCCGATGGAAGGGCTCGCTCCCCTCATCGTGCTCGAACTGACGCGCGCGATCCGTGCCCTGGTCGACGAGGACGGTCTGGCCGTCGTGGTGGTCGAGCAGCACGCCCAACTCGCGCTGAGCTTGACGCGCACGGCGCTCGTGCTGGATCGGGGCCGGATCGTCTACCAGGGCGAGAGCGCGGTGCTCGCGGCGGATCCGACGCGCCTGCAGCAGCTGGTCGCCGTCTCCTAGGCGCGGTGACCCACTTAAAGCGCTGCGATTTCGTGAACCGGGCGCAGTGGCTTATTCTTTGGCATGACGTCGGCAACGCCGATCCGCCACGGCACGCCCGTGCCCAGACTGCCGGCGTGAGCGAGTCGGCCGCGCAGCCCGCGGCACGCGTGTGAATGGAGAGACTGTGAGAATCCTGGTGAGCAACGACGACGGCTACCTGTCCCCTGGCATCGAAGCGCTGGTGCGGGTGTTAAGGCCCCTTGGCGAGGTGGTCGTGGTGGCTCCCGAGCAAAACCGCAGTGGCGCGTCCAATTCGCTCACGCTCGACCGGCCGCTCGCCGTCACGGAGGCGCCCAACGGTTTTTTCTACGTCAACGGCACCCCGACCGACTGTGTCCACATCGCCTTGACCGGTCTGCTGACGACGCCCCCGGACCTCGTGGTGTCGGGCATCAACAAGGGACAGAACATGGGGGATGACACGATCTACTCGGGCACGGTTGCCGCCGCCATGGAGGGCTACCTGTTCGGCATCCCGGCCATCGCCTTCTCGCTCGTCGAGAAGGACCTGATCCATCTTGAATCCGCCGCACGGATCGCCGCCGAGATTGTCGCCCGGCAGATCGCAAACCCGCTTGCCGAGCTGTTCCTGCTCAATGTGAACATTCCGAGTCGGCCCTATGAGGAGCTGGGTCCGGTGGTCGTCACACGGCTCGGCAAGCGCCATCCCTCCGAGCCGGTCTTTCCGACGAGCAACCCGCGTGGCGACAAGCTCTACTGGATCGGCGCTGCAGGTGGTGCCCGCGATGCAGGTCCCGGCACGGATTTCCACGCGGTGGCACAGGGCCAGGTGGCGGTCACACCGCTGCAGATCGACCTGACCCACGTCGCCCAGCTGGGCACCCTCGAAGGATGGCTTGCGCTGTGACGCGCCCGCCGCGCAAGGCCTGGATGGCCGAGCTTGCAGGCAGCGTCAAGCCCGGGGCTGGCGAGCGCGTGCGGCGGCCCCGGGCCGCTGCACCGGGTGCAGCGCCCGCAGTCACCGAAGGCGGGCGCGAACCCGCGGGCCTCGGGCTCACCTCGGCGCGCCTGCGCGAGCGCATGGTCGAACGCCTGCGCGCGGATGGTATCCGCGATGCACGCGTGCTGGCCGCCATGGCGCGCATTGCACGTCACGAATTCGTCGACCAGGGACTCGCGAGCCGGGCCTATGAAGACACGGCCCTGCCGATCGGTTTTGAGCAGACGATCTCCCAGCCGTTCATCGTCGCCCGCATGACCGAGGCCCTGTGCGCGGCGGCGGCCGGCGGACGTGTCCTCGAGATCGGCACGGGTTGTGGCTATCAGGCGGCCGTGCTTGCCGCGATCGCCGCCGAGGTCTATTCCATCGAGCGCATCCGGGCCCTGCACGAGCGCGCCCGGCACAACCTGAGACCACATCGCCTCGCCAACCTGCGCCTCGTGTTCGGTGATGGCCTCTTGGGACTGCCGGCCGCTGCGCCCTTTGATGCGATGCTGATCGCCGCGGCTGCGGCCGAGCTGCCCGCCGCTCTCTTGCATCAACTGCGCATCGGCGGCGTGGCGATCGCCCCTTTGGGGGGCGAGAGGCAACGCCTGTGTCGCATCACCCGTGTCTCCGATTCCGGGTTTGCCCGGGAGATCCTGGAGGAGGTCCGCTTCGTGCCGCTCATGGCTGGCGTGCTCTGAACTCACCTGTCGTGCGCGGCGGCGCGAGCGGGCCGGGGCCCCGGCTTGGGTCCCCCGAATGTGCGTTACACTTGCTCGACTTCGAATCTGCCCCCGAACTTCCTTCCGCCTCGCGCCCTGACATGTCCGGAAAAGTCGCCCGACCGTTGCCCCACCTGGCAGCGGCGCTCGTGTATGCCGCGCTCGTCGCCGGCTGCGCCAGTGGAGGCAACCAGGCTCCCGTGAGCGAGCGCTCGTCCAACACCGTACCCCGTCCGGGCGAGCCGGTTTCGGCCAATCCTGCCACTGCACCGGCCGCGTCGGTGCCCACCTATACCGTCAAGCCGGGCGATACGCTCTACAGCATCGCCGCAAAATCGGGACAGGACTACCGGCAGTTGGCGGCCTGGAACGGCATCGACAGCAGCTACCATATCCAGGTCGACCAGGTGCTGCGTCTTGGGCCACCCGATGAGAAGGCCGGAGCCGACGTGGCCGAGGCGAGCCCGGTCGGGGCCGGCGTCCTCGAGCAGCGCCCGCTCGGCGCACCCGGTGCCTTGCCACCTCCTTCGTCCGTTCTGCCCCCTCCGCCGTCTACGCCAGCTCCGCCCACTGTCCAGCCCCCCGTGCAGGGTACGGGCGATGTGCCGACCAAGGGCGGACCGCTCGGCTTGAAGAGGCCCTATTCGGACGCGAACCTGGCTGAGCTCTCGAAGCCGGATGCCGCAGGCGATTTGGGCACAACCCCGGGGGCTCCACCCGCTGTGCCGGCCGGTACGCCGCCTGCTGCGGCCGGTGCAGCGGCATCGGTGCCCCCCGCGGCCCCCCCAACGGGTGGGCAGACTATCGACGAGGCGTCGATCGGCTGGATTTGGCCGGCCAAAGGACCGCTCCTTTCGGAGTTCGACGATCCGAAGAACAAGGGCATCGACATCGCCGGCAAGATGGGCGATCCGGTGCTCGCCTCGGGCAGCGGTACCGTGATCTATGTCGGCCAGGGGCTGCGCGGCCTGGGCAATCTCGTCGTCGTCAAGCACACCGAGGGACTGATCTCGGTGTACGCCCACAACAGCAAGATCCTGGTCGCCAACAATCAACCCGTGCGGCGGGGTGAACAGATCGCCGAGATGGGCAATTCCGGAGCGGAGAAGGTGGAACTGCATTTCGAGATCCGCCGTCAGGGCGCCCCGGTCGACCCCCTCAAGTACCTGCCGAGCCGCTGATGAATGGATCCCGCCGGGCACCGCCCGAAGGCCGCGCGCCAAAGCACGATCCAACGGCCGAGCCCGAGTCGCATGCGGACGACGAGGCACTCGAGCCGCGCGCTGTCACGGACACCGATGCCGGCCTTGGCATCCCCTTGGACGGCACACTCGGTGCCGAGGAGGCGCCGCCTGAGACCGCCGAAGTCACCGAGCTGGCCACCGACAGCATCCAGCATTACCTGCACGGCATCGGCGCGAAGCCGCTCTTGACTCCCGCCGAAGAACTGGAGACGGCCACACAGGCCGCCAACGGCAACTTCGCGGCGCGCCAGAAGATGATCGAGCACAATCTGCGGCTGGTCGTCAGCATCGCGAAAAACTACCTGAACCGGGGTGTCGCGCTCCTCGATCTGATCGAGGAAGGCAACCTCGGCCTCATCCATGCCCTCGAGAAATTCGACCCCCAGCGTGGCTTTAGGTTCTCCACCTACGCGACCTGGTGGATCCGCCAGTCCGTCGAGCGCGCCATCATCAGCCAGTCGCGCACGGTGCGGCTGCCGGTCCATGTCGTGCGCGACCTGAACCAGGTGCTGCGCGCCAAACGCCATCTCGAGGAGGCCGCACGCGCCTCCGGCGTGCGCCGCGGCGAGGTCACCAACGAGCAGATCGCGCACCTGCTCGGCCGCACGCGCGATGACGTCACCGACGTGCTGGCGCTCTCGGAACACACCGCATCGCTCGACGCCCCCCTCGACTTCGATCCCAGTCTTTCGCTTGGCGACACGCTTGCCGACACGGGTTCGGCGACGCCCGAGTCGACCGCCCAGCACCACGAGGTCGAGGTCCTGGTCGGGGGCTGGCTCGAGCGGCTCTCGGACAAGCAGCGTTTCGTGGTGGAGCGGCGCTTTGGCCTGAACAATCACGACACCGCGACGCTCGAAGACCTGGCCGACGAGTTGGGACTGACGCGCGAGCGCGTGCGCCAGATCCAGCAGGAGGCGCTCGTCAAGCTCAAGCGCACCCTCGCGACGCGCGGCGTGGGCAAGGACGCGCTCCTCTAGCGCCCTGGGCGATGAACCCGGTCCTCGTGTTCGACATCGAGACCATCCCGGATGCCGCGGGGTTGCGCGAGCTCCATGCGTGGCCGGCCGAGCTGCACGACAGCGAGGTCGTCGCCCGGGCGCAGGCATTGCGTATCGAGAAGACCGGACGCGACTTCATGCCACACCATCTGCACCGGGTGGTCGCGATCTCGTGCCTGTTTCGCGACAGCGAGGGGTTGCGCGTGCGCTCGCTCGGCACGCTCGAGGATGGCGAGGCGCGCCTCATCCAACACTTCTACCGGACCATCGACAAATACTCGCCCCAGCTCGTGTCCTGGAACGGTGGCGGCTTCGATCTGCCCGTGCTGCACTACCGCAGCCTGGTGCACGGCATCGTCGCCGAGCGCTACTGGGACATGGGCGAGGATGACCGCGAGTTCAAGTACAACAACTACCTCAATCGCTACCACACGCGCCACACGGACCTGATGGATGTCCTCGCGATGTTCCAGGGGCGGGCAGCCGCGCCCCTGGACGAACTGGCGCGCCTGTGTGGATTTCCCGGGAAGCTCGGCATGGACGGCAGCCAGGTCTGGAGTGCCTACTGCCGGGGCGAGCTCGCCCAGATCCGAAACTATTGCGAGACGGACGTCGTCAACACCTGGCTTGTCTACTGCCGCTTCCAGTTGCTGCGTGGCGCGTTTTCTGCCGAGGCGTACCGCGCCGAGATGGAGCGGGCGCGTGCAACGCTTGCGGCCCTGCCCGAACCCCACTGGAGTGAATACCTGGCGGCCTGGAAGCCCGACGCTGCCGACTAGTCGCGCGAGAGGCCGGCTAGTGGTCCCTGCTACACTGCGCCCTCGTCGCATTTCCATCTCCGCTTAAGATGTCCGATCCCGAGATCCTGATCGAATCGCTCGATCACGAGGCCCGCGGCATCGGTCGCGCCAACGGCAAGGTCATATTTGTGGAGCAGGCCCTGCCGGGCGAGACCGTACGTTACGCCTCGTTCCGCAAGAAGAGCTCCTATGAGATCGCCTCCGTGAGCGCGATCCTGCATGCGAGCGCCGCGCGGGTGGTGCCGGCCTGCAGCTCCTTCGGAGTCTGCGGCGGCTGCTCGATGCAGCACCTCGACAGCCGCACCCAGGTCGCGGTCAAGCAACGGGTCCTCGAAGACAACCTTGCGCGCATCGCCAAGGTCCGTCCGGAGGTCGTGTTCCGCCCCATCCATGGTCCGAGCTGGCGTTACCGGTTCCGCGCGCGCCTGTCGGTGCGCTATCTGGCCAGGCAGCAGCGCGTTCTGGTCGGCTTTCATGAGCGCAAGAGCAGCTGGGTTGCCGACATGCAGACCTGCGAGATCCTGCCCGCCCACGTCTCGGCCCTGCTCGTGCCGCTACGGGAGTTGATCGCGGGCTTGAGCATCCGCGAGCGGCTGCCACAGATCGAGCTTGCGATCGGCGAGGTGACGACGGCGCTCGTGCTGCGGATCCTCGCTGCGCCCAGCGCCGCCGATGAGGGGCTGCTGGCCGATTTTGCGGCAGCCCATCATGTCGATCTCTGGCTGCAGCCGAAGGGGCCCGAGAGCGCGCGGCCCTTCGCCGCGGCCGCACCCGAACTCTTCTATGAACTGCCCGAGTTCGCGACGCGCATCCCGTTTCTGCCGGCGGATTTTACGCAGGTCAATCACGCCATCAATCGCGTGCTCGTGGCGCGCGCCGTGGCGCTCCTCGCCCCTTCGCCTGGCGATCGGGTCTGTGACCTCTTCTGCGGGCTTGGCAATTTCACCGTGCCCCTGGCGCGCCGCGCCGCCCTGGTCGTGGGGGTCGAGGGCAGCGCGCCACTGACCGCGCGGGCGCGCGCGAATGCGCGGGCCAACGGCGTGGCAGGTCATACGAGTTTTGAGCAGCGCAATCTCTTCGAGATCGGGCGTGCTGATCTGGACGCGCTCGGGCGCTTCGACAAGATGCTGATCGATCCGCCGCGCGAGGGGGCGCTGGCCGTGGTCAAGGCGCTGGCACAACAGGGTGACGAGGCACCGCAGAGGATCGTGTACGTCTCCTGCAACCCCTCGACACTTGCGCGTGACGCCGCGATTCTCGTGCATGAAGCCGGCTACGTCCTGCGCGGCGCAGGAGTGGTCAACATGTTTCCCCAGACGAGCCATGTTGAGTCGATCGCGGTGTTCGAGGCCGGCTCGTGAATGTTCTTGATTTTGAGGTCTTCCACGACGTACAGTAGGAAGGGCTCGTTTGAGACGAGCGCGTGAGTGGTCTGATGCGCGAAGTCGTTGCGCACGTCACGGAGTCGCCCATGAAGGCTAGCATTTGCGGCGTGCATCCGGTGCTCGCCTCGAACGACGTGTTGGCGTCGGTAAATTTCTATCGCCGTCTCGGATTTGATCTCTCCTTTCAGGATGATCCGCTCGAGCCCAAGTATGCGGTGGTGCATCGCGATGGCATCGAATTGCACCTCCAGTGGGCCGGTCTGGATCAATGGTCCTATCCGGTTGATCGCCCGGCTTGTCGCTTTGCCGTCAGCGATGTCGACGAAATCTGCCGAGAGTTTGTCGCGGGCGGCGGGCTTGGCGACCCGAGCGACGGGGGAAGTCCATGGTTAGCGCCGTCAGACACACCGTGGGGTACTCGGGAATTCCATGTTCGTGATCCGGGCCAAAACAGTCTCCAGTTCTATCGCTTGCTCTGACGTGATCATCACGTCCATTGTCCGCAGCGGTTCTCGGTCGCATCGCACCGCAGCTTATGTCCCGTCGTTCGGACCGGCCGCGTTGCGGCGCATGGCAGCACAAACCCACGGTTCAGCCTTCGCGCAGCGGATAGGCCAATCCGGCCACCACGTGCAGCACCGCGCCGACCAGCAATGCGCCGATGGCCAATTCCAGAGACCGGTTAAAGCCGGCGCTCGGCGTGGCACTATGTTTTAGCATCAATGCCACCACCGCCGGTCCGACGATCTGGCCGATGCCGTAGGCCGCGGTCAAGAGCCCCATGTAGCTTGCCGACATGGATGGGCGCAGCCTGCGCACCTCCTGCATCACAAAGAACGTGATCGCGGTGAACGGCAGGCCAAGCAACAGGCTCCCCGTGGCGAAGCCCGCGAGGTTCGGACTCAAGATACCTGCGCCCACACCTGCGGCTTGGACCAGGTGGGCGCCAGCCAGCAGCCAACGGAGATCGCCGCCGACGCGCAGGCGGGTCGACAGCAACGCTCCGGCGACCACCCCAAGGCCAAAGATCGGCCAGAACAGATCGAGCCAGGCGGAGCCCGGCAGCGCCGTGCGGGCGATCACCGGCAAGAACGTCGCCGTGATGATGTAGCCGAATCCCGCCAGACCGTAGGCGGCCGCCAACATCGCGATCTCGCCGGCGTGCCGCGGCGCTCCGGCCGGCGCCAGCTCGAGCGCCGCGGGCACACCGCTCTGAGGCTGCACCTCAATGCCCAGCATGTGCCACACCAGCGCGGTCAGAGCCAGCGCCAGCACGCCGAAGATCGACCATCCCCACGCGGCATGCCAATGCCACTGCACCAATGCGCTAGCGCAGAGTCCGCTAAGGACGATGCCCGCACCCGGGCCTGCGAACATGGCTCCACCCAGCGATGAGGCCCGCTGCTCTGCCAACAGGGACAAGCACCATCCGGAGGTGTAGACGAAAACCAGCGCGCTCGCCACGCCCGCGGCAAAGCGCAACATGGGCCACGCCGCCGGCAGCGGCAACGCCATGGCGACGGTCAGGAGCCCGGTGGCGACCAGCCCGTAGCGCACCACCGCCGCGCCGTGCACCGCTGGCAAGCGCGGCACATGGGCCCAGATCCAGGGCTGCACCGTGCACCACAGGGCTCCGGCCAGATACCCCAGGTAGTTCGCGCTCGCCAGCAAGCTCGCTGCCGGCAACTCGATGATGCCGTCGGCCAGCATCATGGGCAGCAGCGGCGTGAACGCGAAACGCCCGATGCCCATCGCCACGGCCAGTGACACCAAACCGGTGAGCGCCACCGCCCACGGGCCGGGGGCCGGTGTCGAGCGCTCGCGCGGCGTCACCGGACGGCCCCAGCCCACGATGGCGTGCCGGCGCCGACCCTGTGTTCAAGCACCGTAGCACACCGCCACGAGGTCGCCACCGGCCGCGGGCGCGTCATGGCAGGTGGCGCGTACGGAGGAGATCAGTTTGGACATTTTCCGGACTATGGAGAGCGCGAGCATGGTGCCGATCGAAGGCGCGGCGAGGATCTGACGGCCGAACACGTCGCGGCCTGCGGGCCTGGCAATGTGGGCGAAGCTGGGCGTCACGCCGAACGCCATCGACGCGCTCCTGATCAAAGTCGGGCGCAACGAGATCGATCCCATCTCCTCGCCAGGCAACGTGTTCCTAAAGCCTGTTGGCTGATGCACCCGGTGTCATCTCACGCGCCAAAGATCGAATCACGACAAGCCGAAATCAATTTGGCGCGTGGCGCGCCATGCCGCGTGGCGGTCTGCAGGTCCTCGGCCTGCGCCGCGCGATGACCCTGCTCAATCGGGTCTTTGCATCCAGAACGGTCCAGAACGGGCGCGGTTTCCAACTAGCATCTCCTGTTTGGTCGACGAGATCGTTTAGGCCAGTCACACCATCTTCTCAGAAAATTCGTGGAAAACGAATTAACCCCGCCGAGGACATGGACTGGCACGATTTGCGGGGTGGGTCGAGCCTGCAGCCGCCGTCAGCTGCTGCTCAGCCTGCGCAAGGTCAAGCCGGCCCTCCGGGCGACCAGCCACCCCTCAGGGCGACCAGCCACCCCCGAGCGCCTTGTACGCCGCGACCACGTCAGTCAGGACCAGCGCCTGCGACAGGGTGAGCTGATCCTCGGCGCCCAGGAGAGCATACTGCGCCTCGAGCACGTTGACGAATGTGACAAATCCGGTGCGATACTGGTCCTGCGCGATCACGAGGGAGCTCCTGGCCGCGTCCACCGCGCGGCCAAGCGACTGGCGCCGTGTCTGCTCCGCATCGAGGCGGACCACGGCATCCTCGACGTCGCGCAGCGCGCCGACGATCACGAACCGATAGGCAAGTTCGGCTTGCACGCGCTCCTCCTCGGCTTCACGCACTTCCGCGTGGTTGCGGCCGGCGTCGAACACGGGCGCACTGACCATGCCGAGCCCGGCCAAGAGCAGGTTCTGGTGCGAGAAGAGATCGCTGACAGACATGCCGGCGAAGGTGGCGAGGCCGTAGAGGTTGAGCTTCGGATACAGGCTTGCCGCTTTCACCCCGATGCCTGCGGTGGCAGCCGCCAGCCGGCGTTCGGCCTCGCGGATGTCGGGTCGGCGCAAGAGGAGCTCGGCGGGCAGCCCCAACGGCAGGGAAGGCACGTCCGCTGTGGGTATAGCGCCAGGAGCGTCGAGTTCGCTTTCCAGTGCTTCGGGCGGCTCGCCTAGCAACGCGCCCAGCGCGTGGATCTCTGCATGCGCCTCTGCGCCCAATTGCGGGATCTGTGCGGCAGCGGTGGCGACCAGGGTCGACTGTTGATTCACGTCCAGGTCGGTGACAAATCCCGCACGCCGGCGGGCTGCGATGAGCGCGAAGAGATCCTGCTGTCGCAGGAGCTCGGCATTGCCCAGCGCGATCCGGGCCTGGAAGGCGCGCAGCGAGAGATAGTCGCGGGCGATCTCGGCGGTCAGCGAGACCTCGCCGTCGCGCCGGGACCAGAGCTGGGCTTCGGTGGTGGCGCTCGCCGCTTCGACAGCGCGCCGCGTCGCCCCGAACAGGTCGATCTCCCAGGTCGCGTCGAAGCCGGCCGCGAAGGAGGTGACGTGGGTCGGAACACCGAGGGCCGACAAGGCCGAGCCAGTTTCGGTGTGCAGCTTGAGTTCCGAGCCCGAGGTGCTGATGCTGGGGTAGGCGGCCGCGCCGACCTCGATCTCCTTCTGTCGGGCCGCGCGGATGCGCGACACGTCTGATTGCAGCGTGAGGCTGCCGGCCAGTCCGCGCTCGATGAGTTCGGAGAGCTTCGGGTCATTGAATTGCCGCCACCAGGACGCGAGCTCGGCACCCGCCGCCGGCGTCTGGGTGTCGCCCGACGCGGCGGACGCATAGGCCAGCGGTGTGGTGACGACGGGCCGTTGATAGTCCGGGCCGACGGTGCAGGCGCCAAGAACGAGGGCGGCCGGCAGCGCCCAGACCGAAGCCAGCAGAATGGGGCGGCTCATTTTGGCGTTCCCGGGTCCGCCGGGGTGCTCTGGCCGCGCATCAGGAAGACCAACAGCAGGGAAGCGAAGATCACCATGGCCAGGATCTCGAAGACGTCGACGTAGGAGAGCATTGCCGACTGGCGTTGCACGGACCGGTAGAGCGTCGCAAGCGCCTCGGATGGGGCCGCGGCCACCGACTGGCCGTGTTCGACGAGTGCGCGGGTGATGCGTCCAAGGCCCGCGGTGTAGTTCGGATTGAGCGGGTCGAGCGTCTCGGTCATTCTTGACTGATGGAACTGCTGGCGCCGCGAGAGCATGGTCTCAACCAGTGAGATACCCATGGTCCCGCCCAGGTTGCGGGCCATGTTCATCATGGCCGAAGCCTGATTGCTGTCTTCGGGGCGCAGGCCCACGTAGGCCAGATTGGTCAGGGGGACAAAGAGAAAGGGAATGCCAACGGCCTGGAAGACGCGCGCCTCGGCCGCATTCGCGAACGCCATGTCCGTGCTGAAATGGCTCATGTTCATGAGGGCAAGGGCCTGGACCAGGAAGGAGCCGCCGATCAGGTAGCGCGCATCGACGCGTCCGGTCAAAAAGCCGCTGATGGGCATGGCGACGATCGTGGCGAGGCCTCCAGCAGTCAAGGCCAAGCCCGCGTCCGTGGCGGTATAGCCCATCACCTGCTGCAGCAACTGGGGGATGAAAAGCGTGGTGCCAAAGATGATGACGCCAGTCAGCAAGAGGAAGATGCTGGCCAGGCCGAAGTTGCGGTTCCCGAACATCCGGATGGGAACGATCGGCGCTTTGCGGGTCAGCTCCCAGGGGATGAATACCATGAGCGAGATCACGGTCACAAGGCTGGTCGCGACGATGAGGGAGCTTGCGAACCAGTCGTCCTCCTGGCCGCGATCGAGCGTCACCTCCAGGCAACCAAAGAAGAGACCCACCAGGATGAAGCCGATGATGTCCACCTTCAGTCCGTTCGCGAGGAGCGCTTCGCGCTCGCGCTTGAGCGCGGGGGGCTCCTCGACAAACGTGTTCACGAGGAACAGGGACAGGGCGCCGACCGGAACGTTGATCAGAAAGCACCACTGCCACGAGGCGTTGTCGGTGATCCAGCCGCCCACGACCGGGCCGATGATCGGGCCGGCGATGACCACCATGCCGTAGGCCGCGAACGCCATGCCCCTCCTTTGCGGTGCAAAGGTGTCGACCAGCATCGACTGCTCCACGGCGGCGAGTCCACCGCCCGCGGCGCCCTGGACGATCCGGGCGAGGATGAGCAGATCGAGGTTCGGCGCCACGCCGCAGCAAAACGACGCGAACGTGAAGAGCGCGACCGAGCCCATGTAGTAACGCTTGCGCCCGATCACGTTCGCAAGCCACCCCGAGATCGGGATGACGATGGCGCTCGCGATGAGAAAGGTGGTGCTGACCCAGCTGGCTTCGTCGTAGCTCACGGCAAGGCTGCCGGCGATGTGGTCGAGTGCGACGTTCACGATCGAGGTGTCGAGCACCGTCATGAACGTCGCGATGGAGATGACACCGACGATGGCCCAGGGGTTGCGGTTCCCGGCAACCGAGCGTTGCGGCGTCCAGCCCTGGTTGCCGGCGCGCTCGCCCCCGCTGGAAGTCGCCGTGGCCACCTCAGCGTACCCGCACCTGGGGCTCCGCCGACATGCCCGGCCCGATCAGGCAGTCGGCGGGGACGTCGTCGAGAACGATCTTGACCGGGACGCGCTGCACCACCTTGACGAAATTGCCGGTGGCATTTTCCGGAGGGAGCACAGCAAACGCCTGGCCGGCGCCGCGCTGGATCGAGTCCACGTGCCCGTGGATCACTGCCTCGGGACAGGCATCCACCCTGATGGTTGCCACCTGGCCCGCACGCATCAGGTCGAGCTGTGTTTCCTTGAAATTCGCGGTGACCCACAGTTGCATCGGGACGATCGCGAGGATCTGGGTTCCGGGCTGGACGTACTGTCCCACCGCGACGCTTTTCTGGGCAACGTGTCCGGCGATGGGCGAGGTGATCCGTGCGTAGCCCAGGTTGATGCCGGCTTCGTCCACCTCGGCCTGCGCGGCGGCCACCTGCTGGACACCGGCCGCAACCAGGGTCCGGCTCGCGGCCACCTGCGCCGCCCGCACCTGCGTGACGCGCACCGCGGAATCGCGCTGGGCGGCAGCGAACTGCTGGGTGGTGCGCGCCTGATCGAGCTGCTGCTGGGCGACGGCGGCCGGATTGATGGCCGCCAGCCGCTCGAAGCGCGCGAGGTCGAGCGCCGCGATCGTCGCCTGGGCCTGCGCGGCCGCAGCATCGGCTTCTGACTGGCGCAGGGTGGCCTCGTTCACCACGATCTGCCCCTGGGCGTTGGCGAGCTGAGCCTGGGCCTGCGCCCGCTGCGCCTCGGCCTGCGCGACGTGCGCCTGGGTGTCGGCCGAGTCGATCACGACCAGTGGCTGGCCGACTTCCACCCGCTGGTTGTCGTCGACGGTCACGGAGACAACCTGGCCCATGATCTGCGGGGCCAGATGGACCAGATGGGCGTCAACGAAGGCATCGTCCGTGGATTCGAAGTGGCGAGCGTGCAGCCACCAGAGCACCCCGACCAGCGTCAAGACGAGCAGCAGGGTGACGCCGCCTACGATCAATACGGCCGGACGCTGCAATAGTCCCTTGGGCTTCTTGGGGTCGGCCGGCGGCGCCTCTTTCTTCACATCGTCAGGGTTCGTGCCCTTGGCATCACCTGCGTCGGGGCTCGGCTCGCTCGGGGCCTCGCCCTCGGATTCTGCTGTCATTCGGTCACGCTCGTAGGCAAGACGGGCCGCACCGCGCAGCTCGGATGAACGACGCGCGCCCGGATGCAACGCCCGTATCAAAGAGCGCATGGTGCCGGTCTGCAATTTGGACGGTCTGTACGCTAGGAGACAATCTTGACGGGTGAACTCCGGCGGCGGCCGCTGCACCCGCACGGATCGCGCGGGGCCGACTGGGCCACCGCGCCCGAGCGCACCACGCGCTATGCGTGGCGAGCGCGCGTCCTTGGTTCTTTCAGTGAGGCGCCCGGGATGACGATCGCGACCGGGTGGCAGCGGCGCTGCGACCTGCAGGGTTCTGGCGTGGTCCTCGCGCGCTCAGGGGGACTCGCGGGCCTTCTTCCGGACCGCTCGGGTGCCGGTGGTTGGCAAGACGCGCCCGCGTGGGTAAGGGGGATGCTTGGCGGGATGCTTGGGGGGATGCTCGAGAAAAGTCACGAGACTGTGGGCAAGGAACCGGGCGAACTCGGCTTCGCTCATGCGCGGCTCGCCATGCCACAGGGCCTGAGGATCGCGCAGCTTCACCCGCATGTAGAGTTGCGCCGAGGACCCGCAGTGAAAGGCCGCGAAGCGGACCACCTTCTTCGAGGGTACGTGTGCCAGTTCCCGGCAGTAGACGAGGAGCGCGTCGACGATGAGTTCGATATTGGCCCGCAGGAGCGCGCGCGCCTCACGCACGAAATCCGGGTCCGTATCGGTCTCAAGAAACCGCTCCAGCGCGGCGACCGTGCCCGGCATGGTGCGGTATTGCTGGAAGCACAATTCGACCACGCCGGCGGCGGCCTCACGCAGCGAGGCGCCCAGCACCTGGCCCCAGGCCCGCTCGCGGTTGGCCTCGTGGGAGCGGCGCAGCACCTGGAGAAATGCGGCCCGCAAGAGCGCGTCCTTGTCGGCGAAGCGTCGGTAGACGCTCGCCGGCGCCACCCGGGCTGCCTCGGCAATGTCCGGGATCAGGGCGGCATCGAGTCCTCCGCTCTCGAGGATCTTGATGGTCGCGGCAACGAGCGCCTCGGCGGTGGCACGACTGCGTGCCTGGCGGGGTGCAAGAGGGGAATCGGGGGACGCCATCGGCAAAAGTATAGACAGACGTCATAAAATATGCGAACGTGAATACCCATTTACATTTCAAGTGCGCCCCGGCAGACGGACCGTGAGCAGGCACCGTGCCGTCGGACCCGGGCCGTTTTCAGGGAGCCAGGCATGCCAACCCTCCTTGCTGAGCACATCGGCCTNNGCACAGGCTGTTCTTGCGGCGGTTCTGGTCTTGTTGATGCCCTTTCATGGACTGCCCGAGACGCGCCGGCTGCAGCGCTTCACGAGCAGCACGGGCCGGCTCGCAGTCTACCGCTCGTTCGCACGCGCCGCCTGGTTGCTCACACTCGTGGCGTGCATTCTCGCCTGGGGCCATGACCTCCTCGGCGGCTCGGGCAATGCGAATGAACTGAACTGGCTGACCGCATCCCCCTGGATACGCCCTGGCCTCTGGGGCCTCGTCGCCACCCTGGGTCTCCTGTTCCTCGCGCAGACAATCTACTATGGCAGCTCGCCCAGGCTGCGCCTCGCCTACGCCAGGGCCGCGCGGCACATGACCTTTATGCTCCCTGTGACGGGCACGGAGCGCANNCTGGAGGGTGGTCCCCACCTTGGTCTGACGGCGGCCTGGCTTGTGACCTCGGCATCCTTCGGCATCTGTCACTTCTACCAGGGCGCGCGTGGCGTGTTCGTGTGTGCCCTGGCAGGCGCCTTGTTCGGGTTGCTTGCGCTTTTGACCGGGAACCTGGTCGTGCCGATCCTGGCTCACTTCGTAATCGATGCGTCCTTGCTCTGGGTCTACCGTCTCGCACAGGATAATCCTGAAGAAGCGGCGCGCCTGGCTGCAGGTTGCGAGCTTGCTGCCGACTGAGTTGTGGGCGACCGCACGATGCGCGCCCGCAAAATATGGGACCATGTGCGCCGGCTCCAGCAGGTCGCCGGCCCGCCTCTGGCCGCGCTCGCTGGGTCCGGCGCTGCCTTTGGAGAGCAGCTCTTAGCCAACCTTGCCTTTTCTGAGAATCGACGACACGCCATGACCCGACTTCCCCGCACACTGGCCTTGTGCCTCGTGCTCGCCGCTGGGGCCTGCTCCACGACGCCCCCGAATCCCAACCCCCGTGCCGGCATCGAGCTGACGCTCGCGACGCTCGACCTGCCCCGCTACATGGGCCGCTGGTACAACATCGCCAACATCCCTTACTTTGGCGAGCGCGACTATGTCGCCAGCTACTCCGAGTGGACGCTGCGCCCCGACGGCAAGATCGACGACCTGTACGTCGGAAAGAAGGGGGGGTTTGACGCGCCCGAGACGCGTCGCGAGTTCGAGGACAGTGTCGTGCCCAACACGGGCAATGCGCACTGGAGGGTGCGCCTGTTCTGGCCGATTTCGGTGAGCCAGCTCACGCTCTACGTCGATCCGGACTACCGCTATACGATCCTTGGCTACCCGGACAAGAGCCTGGGATGGATCTTCGCCCGCACGCCCGACATCAGCGAGTCGGTCTACAAGGACCTGGTTGCGCGTCTTGACGCGATGGGCTACGACACCTCCCGCTTTCAGCGCGTGCCCCAGCATCCGGCCCAGATGGGTCAGCCGGGATTCCAGACTCCTGGCGCGAAGTAGCGAAGCAGGAAGGGAGCAGGGGGAGGGCGGGAAAGAGCCGGAAAGAGCCGGCTGGGAAGAGCGGGGCGGCGCTCGCCGGATCTCGTGCCACCGGGTCGGTGGCGCAGGTTGGTCTGCTGCTGGGTTGGGTGCCGCAGGGGTGGATGCCGCGGGTTTCGTCCGGAACATGGTCCAGGGCGCAACGCCTGGGACTCGCCGCAGCACCCGATGCAGCGCTCCGGCAGGCCCTCCGTGGAAGGGGGTGCCTGCCGGCATCATATACACGAGCGCGGCGCCGCCGCGCTCGACCCTAGTCGCGGTTACCGCCGAAGACGCCCAGGATCATGAGCAGATTCTGGAACACGTTGTAGATATCGAGGTAGATCGCGAGCGTCGCGCTGACATAATTGGTCTCCCCGCCATTGATGACCCGCTGGACGTCATAGAGCATGAAGGCCGAGAAGATCACGATCGCGAGCGACGAGATGGTGAGAAACAGCGCCGGGATCTGGAAGAAGAAGTTCGCCAGCGACGCCACGATCAGCACCACCACGCCCACCATGAGCCATTTGCCGAGCCCGGAGAAGTCACGCTTGCTCACCGTCGCAATGGAGGCCATGGTGAAGAAGATCACCGCCGTGCCGCCAAAGGCCATGGTAATGAGTGTGACGCCATTGGAGAACCCGAGCACATAGGCGAGAATGCGCGAGAGCATCAAGCCCATGAAGAAGGTGAAGCCGAGCAGCAGCCCGACGCCCAGGGAACTGTTGCGATAGCGCTGGATGGCGAAGATGAGGCCGATGCCCCCGACCATGAACACGATCAGTGCCGTGCCGGGACTTCTGGCCATCACCTGGCCGAAATTCATGGCGATGCCAAGCCAGGCACCGGCAACCGTTGGAATGAGGGACAGCGCCAACAGCCAGTAGGTGTTGCGCAGCACCCGGTTGCGCACATCCAGGCTGCTATTGCCTGCGCCGGAGAGATAGGGATTGGCTCGTTGCAGTTCGTCGTTCATCGTATCTCCTCGAACAAGTAAGCGAATTGAATCGCCCAGACCTTCAGACTACCGGAACTGTCCAAAAGTTGCACGCGACCGGTCCGGACGCGGTCGATGGAGGCCACCGGCTCCCACCAGGAAAAACGCGCGAAAAAGGCGCGAAAAAGGTGTGAACACGCCGCGGCGGCCGCCCACTGCCGGATAAATGAGGGTGCATGCTACAATTTAAAGTTGATTTTTTCACTAACCGCTTCTTTAGGTTGGAGTTTTTATGGCAATTGAGCGCACCCTGTCGATTATCAAGCCAGATGGCGTGGCCAAGAACATCATCGGGAAGATTTATACTCGCTTCGAGGGGGCCTCGCTGAAAGTCGTCGCGGCCCGCATGACGCGCCTGTCGCGCCCGGAGGCCGAAGGATTCTATGCCGTCCACAAGGACCGGCCCTTTTTCAAGGATCTGGTCGACTTCATGATCTCAGGCCCGGTCATGGTCCAGGTCCTGGAGGGCGAAAACGCGATCCAGCAGAACCGCGACCTGATGGGCGCGACCGACCCCAAGAAGGCCGCACCGGGAACGATCCGCGCCGACTTTGCCGACAGCATCGATGCGAACGTGGTGCACGGCTCGGACGGGCCGGAGACCGCCCGCGCCGAGGTGGCGTACTTCTTCCCGGCACTTAACGTCTATTCGCGCTAGCCCGGCTGGCAAACCGTTCTGGCGCCCAAGATGAACGTGAATTTAGCGACCAACCTGCTCGAGTGCGACGCCCAGGGGCTCACCGACTGGTGCGCCGAGCGGGGCGAGAAGGCGTATCGCGCGCGCCAGCTGCTGCGCTGGATCCATCGCGCGGGCGTCGCGGATTTTACCCAGATGACGGATCTGGCGAAGTCGCTGCGCGAACGGCTTCTGAGCGAGGCCGTGGTGGCGCTGCCTGCCGTCCTTCAAGATCACGTGTCTGCCGATGGCACCCGCAAGTGGCTGCTCGATGTCGGGGCGGGCAACGCCGTCGAGGCCGTCTTCATTCCTGAGGCCGAGCGCGGCACGCTGTGCATCTCGACCCAGGCCGGCTGTGCCGTGAATTGCCGTTTCTGCTCGACCGGCAAGCAGGGCTTCTCGCGGAATCTCTCCTTGGGCGAAATCATCGGTCAATTGTGGTGGGCCCGCCATGCCCTCGCGCGCGCCGACGGTGAGCGCGTCATCAGCAACGTGGTCCTGATGGGCATGGGCGAGCCGCTCCTGAACTACGACGCGACCCTGGCGGCGCTGCGCCTGATGCTCGACGACAACGCCTACGGGCTCTCCCGGCGGCGCGTCACCCTGTCGACCTCGGGCGTCGTGCCGATGATGGACCGGCTGGGCGAGGATTGCGCGGTCGCGCTGGCGGTCTCGCTGCATGCGCCCAACGATGCCCTGCGTGACGAACTGGTTCCGCTCAATCGCAAGTATCCGCTCGCCGAACTGCTGGCCGCCTGCCGCCGCTATCTGGATCATGCGCCGCGCGACTTCATCACCTTCGAATATGTGCTCTTGGCCGGCGTGAACGACAGCGTCGCCCAGGCGCGGGAACTGGTCGCGCTGGTGGGCGATCTGCCCTGCAAGTTCAATCTCATTCCGTTCAATCCGTTTCCCGGCTCGGGCCTCGCCCGCCCCGGGCGTGATGCGATGCGCGCCTTTGGCGAGGTGCTCCTCGCGGCCGGGCTCGTGACCACGATCCGCAAGACGCGCGGCGACGACATCGATGCCGCCTGTGGCCAGCTCGCCGGGGAGATCCAGGACCGCACGCGGCTCGCCGAGCGCGCCGCGGCTACCCTCCGGGCGATCCCGATTGCGCAGGTTCCAGCATGATGAGCGGGCGTAGCGGCGCGCGGCGTGGGTCTTTGCGAGCCGGTCTTGGCCTGGTGGTGCTGCTCGCAGGTTGTTCGGTCCTGCCGAAATCGCCCCCCGAGCCGCCCGTCATTGTCAGCCCCAACACCAGCCAGGGCGGCTTCAATCCGGATCCGGGCACGAGTTTCAACGCGACCTCAAGCCAGGCGGTCAACATCAACGACCGCACCCCGGACACCGACGCCAGGAAGCGCGCGAGGCTGCGCATGGAGCTCGCGATCGGCTACTATCAGGATGGCCGCTTTGCCGTGGCCCTTGATGAACTGAAACAGTCGCTCAATTATGATCCGACCTTCGCCGAGGCGCATGGCGTGCTCGCGCTGGTCTACATGGAGCTTGGGGAGAAGCAGCTGGCCGAGCAGAGCTTCCAGAAGGCCCTGCAGCTTGCCCCGGACAATTCGGACATCCTGAACAACTACGGATGGTTTTTGTGCCAAAACGGGCGACCGGGAGATTCGGTGCCATATTTCCTGAAGGCGATCCAGAACCCGCTCTACACCCAGCCTGCCAAGCCCCTGCAGAACGCCGGGGTGTGCGCGACGCGGGCCGGCGATCGGGTCGCCGCGGAGGGCTATTTCCAGCGGTCCTTCCAGCTCGATCCATCCGGCCCGGTGTCGGCGCTGAATCTGGCTGAAATATTTTACTCGCGCGGCGAGACCCAGCGTGCGCGCTTCTACACCAGCCTTGTGAACAAGTCATCCGCAGCCAATCCGGAGAGCCTGTGGCTCGGCATCCGGATCGAGCACCAGTTGGGGAACGGACCGGAGGAGTTGAGCCTGTCGACCCAGTTGCAGCGGAACTTTCCCGGGTCGCGCGAGGCAGAACTATTGACGCGCCATGCCTATAACGAATGACGCAAAAGAGGGCGACGACGCGCCCATTCCAGCCGCCCCTCCCGAGGAGGCGCGCGCTGCCCCTTCGCCAGCCGAGGATGCCAGGTTGCACGCTGCCCCGGACGCCAAGGCGCTCTCTGGCGACGAGGCAAAGGCGCTGAGTGCGCGGGCCGAGCCTGCAGAGGCGGTCCTCGGACTCGGGGCGCGCCTGCGTGCGGCCCGTCTGGCCCAGGGGCTGACCACCGAGGACATCGCAGCGCTCCTCAAGGTGGGTGCCCGCAAGATCGAAGCGCTCGAGGACGAGCGCTGGGAGCTGCTGCCGCACGGACCGTACCTGCGCGGCTTGGTGCGTAACTACGCGAAAATATTGAAGATCGATGCCTCGGGCATCCCCGACGAGCTCGGTGCGCCAAGCGATGGTCAGGAGGTGCCTGCCGACTTAAGCCTGCAACCCTCACTGCGCACCCCGTTTCCCCAGCGCAGCCGCCAGCACGAGTCGGGTCTTGCGCGCCTCATGCGCGTGGGCACGCTCCTGTTCGCCGTGCTGGCGGGTCTCATCGCCTGGTCGGGGACGCAGTCGTTCCAGCACAGCGAGGAAATGATGACCAACTGGCTCGCCCAGCGCGCGAAGCCCGAGGCGGCCGCGCTGCAGGGTCCAGGCGGCACCGATGCACCGCTGCTCAAGCTCTCCAGCGAGCCGGCCGTGCCCCCGCCAGCGAGCCCCGCGGAGCCCGCCAAATCGCAGCCGGGGGCGGGCGGCCAGCAGGCCGCCTCCCTGGCGCTGGCTGCGCTGTCTGCAGCGACCCCGCTGGGTACTTCAAGCCAGGGTCCGCAGGCGCTGTCCGGAGACCTGGTGATGCGCTTTAACGACGATTCCTGGGTCGAAGTGCGCCAGGCCGATGGCAAGATCCTGATGTCGCAGCTCAATCATGCCGGCGCGGGCAAGGCCCTCGATGGCGCGCCCCCGCTGGAGCTGGTCATCGGCAATGCGCCCGCGGTGGCCCTGCAGTATCGCGGCAGTGCCGTGGATCTTGCTCCCTACACGCGCGACCGCGTCGCGCACATTACGCTCAAGTGAATTGCACAACCTGCAACAGGAACGGGATATGGGCAAAGCCGAACTGGAACCCACAATGGCGCCACAGGATCTGATGGCGACCCCGAATTTGGTCACGCCCGGCCCCGCCGCGGCGGCGCGCCGCGCCACGCGAGCCGTGCGGATCCGCGCGACGAGCCGGGAGGTGGTGGTGGGCGGCGGGGCGCCGATCGTGGTGCAATCGATGACCAATACCGATACGGCGGACGCGGTCGCCACGGCGATCCAGATCAAGGAGCTGGCCGCGGCCGGCTCCGAGGTGGTGCGCATCACGGTCAATTCACCCGAGGCCGCGCGCGAGGTGCCCGCGATCCGCGAGCAGCTCGAACGCATGGGCGTGGACGTGCCCCTGGTCGGGGATTTCCACTACAACGGTCACAAACTCCTGACCCAGTACCCGGAATGTGCGGCAGCGCTCGCCAAGTACCGCATCAATCCCGGCAACATCGGCAAGGGCGACAAGCGCGGCGACAACTTTGCGCAGATGATCGAAGTGGCATGCCGCCATGACAAGCCGGTGCGCATCGGCGTGAACTGGGGCAGCCTTGACCAGGAACTGCTCGCCCGCATCATGGACGAGAATGCCCGCCGCCCCGAACCACGCGATGCCCAGGCCGTAATGCACGACGCGCTCGTGACGTCCGCCATCGAGAACGCGGTGCGCGCCGAGGAACTGGGGCTCGGCCGCGACCGCATCATCCTGTCGTGCAAGGTCTCAGGCGTCCAGGATCTGATCGCCGTCTACCGGGAACTGGCACGCCGCTGCGACTATCCTCTCCATCTCGGCTTGACCGAGGCCGGCATGGGCTCGAAGGGGATCGTGGCGTCCACCGCCGCGCTCGCGGTGCTCCTGCAGGAGGGCATCGGCGACACGATCCGCATCTCGCTCACGCCGGAGCCTGGCGGCGATAGGACGCGCGAGGTCATCGTCGCCCAGGAGATTCTGCAGACCATGGGTCTTAGGGCCTTCGCGCCCATGGTGATCGCCTGCCCCGGTTGCGGCCGGACCACGAGCACCGTCTTTCAGGAACTGGCCGCGAGCATCCAGGGCTGGCTGCGCGCCCAGATGCCGCAATGGAAGACCCGCTACCTGGGTGTCGAGTCGATGCATGTCGCCGTCATGGGCTGCATCGTCAACGGGCCGGGGGAGTCCAAGCACGCCGACATCGGCATCAGCCTGCCCGGTTCCGGCGAAAGTCCGGTCGCCCCGGTCTTCATCGACGGCGTACGCTCGGTGACCCTGAAGGGCGAGCGGATCGCCGAGGAATTCCAGGAGATCGTGGCCCAGTACGTCGAGCGCCGCTATGGCCGTGCGCAACGGGAGGCAGCGGCGACTGCCGACGCCGTTTGAGTTCCCCGATGAAGGACACTGGGACCGGCCCGGCGCCGGAGCGGCTTGCCGCGGTCAAGGGGATGAACGATGTACTGCCCGCGGACGCCGCCTATTGGGAGCGCGTCGAGGCTGCAATCGGCGCGCTCGCCAGGGCCTACGGCTACAGCCAGATCCGCACGCCGATCGTCGAGTTCACGCGCCTGTTTCGGCGCGGCATCGGCGCTGTGACCGACATCGTCGAGAAGGAGATGTACTCGTTTCGGGATGCGTTGAACGGCGAGGAACTGTCGCTGCGACCCGAGTGCACCGCCTCGGTGGTGCGCGCGGCGATCGAGCACAACCTGCTCTATGACGGTCCGAAGCGCCTCTGGTATGCGGGGCCCATGTTTCGCCACGAAAAACCCCAGCTCGGCCGCTCCCGCCAGTTTCACCAGTTCGGCGTCGAGGCGCTGGGCTTTGCCGGCCCGGACGTGGACGCCGAGGTCATCCTGATGGGCGCACGGCTCTGGGATGACCTGGGTCTCGGTCATGTGCGCCTCGAGATCAACAGCATCGGTGAGGCCCCCGAGCGGGCCCGCCACCGCGCGGATCTCATCGCCTATCTGGAGGCGCATCAGGAGGGGCTCGATGAGGATGCGAGGCGGCGCCTCTACAGCAACCCCTTGCGCATCCTGGACACGAAGAATCCGGCGATGCAGGAGATCGCCGATGGCGCCCCCAGGCTGGTCGACTATCTGGGTGACGAATCGCGCGGCCACTTCGAGGCGCTCCAGGTGCTGTTACGCGACTCGGGCATCGGC
This sequence comes from Burkholderiales bacterium, assembly GCA_003136595.1. Classification (GTDB taxonomy): domain Bacteria; phylum Pseudomonadota; class Gammaproteobacteria; order Burkholderiales; family Burkholderiaceae_D; genus BOG-994. Next base: position 17,607 of record PLEY01000110.1, on the reverse strand, counting down.
TTCTCGGTCAATCCGCGCCTGGTGCGCGGGCTGGACTACTACAACCGCACGGTGTTTGAGTGGATCAGTTCGGGCCTGGGCTCGCAGGGCACGATCTGCGGGGGCGGGCGCTACGATGCGCTGATGGCCCTGATGGGTGGCAAGAGCGCGCCGGCCTGCGGCTTTGCGATCGGACTCGAGCGCGTCATTGCGCTCCTGCACCAGGAGGCGCCGCTTGCGCCCGGAGAATCCTGCGATGTCTATCTCGTGCATCAGGGGGCGGCAGCCGGGCGGCTCGCGCTGCGCGTGGCCGAGGGACTGCGCAGCGCCGGTCTGGACGTCGTCTTGCACTGCAGCCCGGACGGCCAGGGCAGCAGTTTCAAGAGCCAGATGAAGCGTGCCGACAGCAGCGGCGCGCCGTTTGCGGTCATCCTCGGCGACGAGGAGGTGGCCGCTGGCTGTGCCTCGGTCAAGGCGCTGCGCGAAGCCGCCCCCGCCTCGCAGGGCCCACAACAACGCGTCGCGCTCGACCAGTTGTCCGACTATCTGGTCGGTCAGCTGGTGGGCACGGGCGATTTCGAAGAATAAGCCGGGGACAACAGAAATTGGCATACGATCTGGGTGAGCAGGAAAGCATCGAAGAACTGAAGGACTGGTGGGGGCGCCATGGCACGCTGGTGACGGCGGTGATCGTGGCGGCGGCACTGGCCGTGTTTGGCTACCGCTTCTGGAACTATTACCAGGGCAGCCAGACCGCCAAGGCCGCAGTGCTCTACGAGCAGCTCGAAAAGGCGATCAGCGAGAAGCAGATGACGCTCGTGCGCGAGGTCGCAGGCACGATGCTGGATCGCTACGCGGGTACGGCCTACGCGGAGATGACCGCCCTGGCTGCGGCGCGGGCCAACGCCGATGCCGGCGACCTGAACACGGCCCGGGCACAGCTGCAATGGGCTGCAGACCATGCGCGCGATCCCGAGTACCGGTTCGTCGCGCGCCTGCGCCTCGCGTCGGTCCTGCTCGACCAGGGGCAAGGCGATGCGGCGTTGAAGGCGCTGGCAGGGGATGTGCCGGCCAACTTCCAGGCGGCCTTCGCCGACCGGCGCGGCGACATTCTCGCATCCCAGAACAAGATCGCAGAGGCCCGCGCGCAGTACCAGGAGGCGCTCGCCAAGCTTGCCCAGGTGGGGAGCGATGTGCGCCTTGCCTACACCAACGTGATCCAGATCAAGCTCGACTCGCTCGGCAGCGTCGCCCCCGATGCGCTCCCCAAGGCCGCTGCCGCCTCGCCCCCCAACGCTTCCCCTTCGGAGAACAAATGATGCGTCGCCTTCTCATGGCTCTCCTGGCGACGCAGCTCTCTGGATGCTTCCTCGCCGATGTCTTTAGCAGTCCGGATCCACATCCGCCCACCCCGCTTGGGGCCTTCACCGCCAAGTTCGACATCAAGCCGCTGTGGAGCCAGAACGTCGGCGATGGGCTGCGCTATTTCTTCTTGCCGGCGGTGCACGATAGCGATACCTTCGTCGCCGGCGGCGACGGCACGGTGGCCCGCCTGAACACGCTGACGGGCGCGACCGTGTGGCGCCAGAACGTCGGCACCAAGCTGTCCGCGGGGGTGGGTGCCGATGCGACCACGATCGCGGTGGCGAGCACCGACGGGCAGGTGATCGCGCTCGACACCGACGGCAAGGAGCGCTGGCGCACCGGCGTCGGTGGCGAGGTGTTAAGCCCTCCTGCGGTCGCCGAAGGCCTGGTCGTGGCGCGCACCACCGACGGCCGCTTCATCGCCTTCGATGCGCAATCCGGCAAGAAGAAGTGGTCCTATCAGAGACCGCCGCAGACCCTCATCCTGCGCAGTGCGCCAGGGCTTGTGATCGACGCGGGCAACGTGTATGCCGGATTGCCAGGCGGGCGCCTCATCGACATTGCGCTTGCCAACGGCGGCCTGCGCTGGGAGACGGCGGTCGCGATCCCGAAAGGCACGACCGAGCTCGAGCGCGTCGCCGACGTCATGGGCACGCCGGTCCTCGCCGGCCGCCAGGTGTGCGTTGCGACCTTCCAGGGACGCGCGGGCTGTTTTGAGCTGAGCCGCGGCAACGCCCTGTGGACGCGGGAGATCTCGACCCCCAACGGCATCGGCGTCGATCTGCACAATGCCTACGTGAGCGACGAGAAGTCCGATGTGATCGCGCTCTCGCGGCTGGGTGGCGGCAGCGTCTGGAAGAACGACAAGATGACCTATCGCGCCCTGACGACGCCGGCCGCCCTCCAGAATGCGGTGGTGGTCGGCGACTATCAGGGGTTTGTCCACTGGCTCGCGCTCGACGACGGTGCCCTCATCGGGCGCACCGCCACCGATGGCTCGGCGATCGTGACGCAACCCGTGGTCGCACAGGCGGGGGGGCGTGAAGTGCTGCTCGTGCAGACCGTCAAAGGCGGCATCTACGCCTTTGCCACTCCCTAGCCTGCCATGGCCCGCCGCGCAGCGCCCCCAGAATAGCCCATGCGCGCCGTCCTGCCCGTCATCGCCCTGGTGGGTCGCCCGAACGTGGGCAAGTCGACCCTGTTCAATCGCATGACGCGCTCGCGCGATGCGCTCGTGGCGGATCTGCCGGGGCTCACGCGCGACCGCCACTACGGCCAGGGGCGCATCGGTGCGCGACCCTTCCTCGTGATCGACACGGGCGGCTTTGAGCCGGTCGTGAAAGAGGGCATCGTCTTCGAGATGGCCAAACAGACCCGCCAGGCGGTCGCCGAGGCGGATCTGGTGGTGTTCCTCGTCGACGGCCGCAAGGGCATCGCCCCGCAGGACAAACAGATCGCCGATGAGCTGCGCAAGCGCGGCCAGAAGATCATCGTCGCCGTCAACAAGGCCGAGGGCATGAATCCGGCTACGGTGACGGCGGACTTCTACGAACTGGGCCTGGGCACCCCGGTGGCCGTGTCGGCCGCCCACGGCGACGGCGTGGCCGACCTGATCGAGCTCGCGCTCGATGAACTCGGCGGGGCCGACGAGACCGACGCGGGGGAGGGTGAGGAGGAGGGCAAAGCGGGCGAGCGGCGTATCCGCATTGCCATCGTCGGGCGGCCCAACGTCGGCAAGTCGACCCTTGTCAACACGCTGCTCGGTGAGGAGCGTGTCATCGCCTTTGACCTGCCGGGCACCACGCGCGACAGCATCCACGTGGACTTCGAGCGCGGCGCGAAGCGCTACACCCTGATCGATACGGCCGGTCTCAGGCGCCGCGGCAAGGTCTTTGAGGCCGTCGAAAAATTCTCGGTGGTCAAGACCCTGCAGTCGATCGCCGATGCCAACGTCGTGGTTCTCATGGTCGATGCCCGCGAGGAGATCTCCGACCAGGATGCCCATATCGGCGGCTTCATCCTCGAATCGGGGCGCGCGGTGGTGCTCGCGGTCAACAAGTGGGACGCGCTCGACGAGTACCAGCGCACGCGCACCAAGCGCGACATCGAGCGCAAACTGGGCTTTCTCTCGTTCGCGCGCCTGCACTACATCTCAGCGCTCAAGGCCGAGGGCATCGCCCAGCTCCTCGCTTCCGTCGACGCCGCCCATGCCGCGGCGTTTGCCAAGCTCGCCACCCCGAAGCTGACGCGGGCCCTGATCGCCGCCGTCGAGCGCCAGGCGCCGCCGCGGCGTGGCATGTCGCGACCGAAGATGCGCTACGCGCATCAAGGCGGGCTGAACCCGCCGATCGTCGTGATCCACGGCAATGGCCTGGATCGCGTCCCCGAGACCTACCGGCGCTATCTCGAGTCCTATTTTCGGGAAACCTTTTCGCTCCAGGGGACTCCATTGAGAATCGAGTTCCGCTCCACGCGCAACCCTTTCGCCGAGCGCGACTAGGTCGGCCGCATGCGGCGCGCGGTGCCGCCTGGCGACCCCGAAGTGACGCCGAAGTGGGGTTGGAGCGGGTCCGAAATGCACCCGAAGTGGACCCGAAGTGGACCCGAAGGTGCGCCGCTTAGGCGGTGCTGCCCCGTGCGCGATCCGGTGGACCCCGCGCGTCTTGGGCTTCTGTGGCAATTGGAAGGGAAATGGGCTACATTGACCTGGCACCTTGGGGCTGGCATTCCACCTGGCGGCCCCGCAATGCTTGAGAAACCGCGACAGGCCCCCCATATCACCCTGGTGGTAGCCGGGGCGGCGCGCTTCCTGCGCCGTACTGCAACAACAACAACCTCCTGGAGTTATCATGAGCAACAAGGGGCAATTACTACAAGACCCATTTCTGAACGCCCTGCGCAAAGAGCACATCCCGGTGTCGATCTATCTCGTCAACGGTATCAAGCTCCAGGGTCAGATCGAATCGTTCGACCAGTACGTCGTGCTCCTGCGCAACACCGTCACGCAGATGGTCTACAAGCACGCGATCTCGACGGTCGTGCCGGCACGCGCGGTCAACTTCAACATCGAAGCTGCCGAATGACCGACCCACGTCTTGCTCTGGCACCCGGTGCAGCCTGCGTTGAACCCTAAACGCACGCGCGCTGCGCTGGTTGGCATCGACTTCGGAACGGGCGATCTCGCCAGCAGCCTGGACGAACTGGTGCTTCTCGCCCGCTCGGCGGGGGTCGACGCGGCCCTGCAGATCACCGGCAGGCGCCAGGCCCCCGATCCGGGGCTGTTCGTGGGCTCGGGCAAGGCCATCGAGATCGCCGAGGCGGTCGCCGCCAACGAGCTGGATATCGTGCTGTTCGACCACGTCCTGTCGGGCGCGCAGCAGCGCAACCTCGAGCGCCTTTTGAAGGTGGCGGTCGTCGACCGGACCAGCCTCATCCTCGACATCTTCGCCCAGCGGGCCAAGAGCCACGAAGGCAAGATCCAGGTCGAACTGGCTCAGCTGAGCCACCTCTCGACCCGGCTCGTGCGCGGCTGGACCCACCTCGAGCGGCAAAAGGGCGGGATCGGTCTGCGCGGTCCTGGTGAGACCCAGCTCGAAACCGACCGGCGGCTCATTGGTGAGCGCGTCAAGGCGCTGCGCGGCAAGCTCCAGAAGCTGGCCCGCCAGCGCACCACCCAGCGCCGCGCCCGGACCCGCAAGGGGACCTTTTCAGTGTCGATTGTCGGGTATACCAATGCCGGCAAGTCCACTCTCTTTAACGCGCTCACGCACGCCCAGGCCTACGCTGCCGACCAGCTGTTTGCCACACTCGATACCACCTCGCGCCGTCTCTATCTCGAAGGGGCCGGACAGCTGATCCTCTCGGATACGGTCGGCTTCATCCGCGAGCTGCCCCACCAGCTGGTCGAAGCCTTCAAGGCGACGCTCGAGGAGACGGCCCAGGCCGACCTGCTGCTGCACGTCGTCGACGCCTCCAGTCCGACCCGGATCGAACAGATCGAGCAGGTCAACACGGTGCTGGCCGAGATCGGCGCCGAGCACATCCCCCAGATCCTGGTCTGGAACAAGATCGATGCCGCAGCGCAGCCCGCCGCTGTCGTGCGCGATGAGTGTGATACCATCCGCCGCGTTGCAGTGAGCGCAAGATGTGGCACCGGCATGGAATTACTGCGCGCCGCGCTCATCGAGGTCGCCATGCAATCTGGCGCTGATCCACATGTCGTAGAGTCTGCGGAACCCGATTCCAGCTTCGCTGAACTGGGCGCCTGAACCCAGTCTTACTTATGCCGAGTTTTCGTCGCGCGCGTCCAAGCGCTCGTCTCCCTTCCCGCCCGAATCCCTGGACCTTGTCCGAGGGTGATGGACGACGCCCCAAGAGTGATGGACCACCGGATCTCGAGGAGCTCTGGCAGGATTTCAACCGGCGCCTGCAGTCCCTGTTCGGGCGGCGCGGGCGGGGCGGCGGTCCGCTGCGCGGCGGTGGCATGCGCGGGCTTGGGATCGCCCTGGGCGGGGTCGCGGCGGCGCTGTTCGTGATCTGGCTGTTAAGCGGCTTCTATCAGGTGCCCGAAGGCTCCGCGGGGATTGTCCTGAAGTTCGGGCGCTACAAGGATACGAGCGGGCCGGGCCTGTGGTACCACCTCCCCTATCCGATCGAGTCGGTCGAGAAGGTGCCGCTGTCCTCGGTGCATTCGATCGACATCGGCAGAAACAGCCTGAACCGCGAGACCAATACGCGCGACTCGTCGATGCTCACCCAGGACGAGAACATCATCGATGTGCCCTTTGCCGTCCAGTTCCGGGTCCAGGACGCCTTCGACTACCAGTTCAACAATGCCAATCCCGACGACAGTGTCGAGCAGGCGGCCGAGACCGCGGTGCGCGAGATCGTCGGGCGCAGCAAGATGGACTATGTGCTCTATGAGGGACGCGAGAAGATCCGCATCGATCTCAAAGAGGCGATCCAGAAGATCCTGGACAGCTACAAGACCGGCATCCTCGTGACCGGCGTCACGCTCGGCAACGTCCAGCCTCCCGAGCCTGTCCAGCCGGCCTTCGACGACGCGGTCAAGGCCAACCAGGACCGCGAGCGCTCGAAGAACGAGGGCCAGGCCTATGCCAACGATGTCATCCCGCGTGCGCGCGGCGATGCCTCGCGGCTCATCCTGCAGGCCGAGGGCTACAAGGCCAAGGTGGTCGGGCAGGCGCAAGGCGACGCGGAGCGCTTCAAGCAGGTGCTGACCGAATACGCGAAGGCCCCCCAGGTGACGCGCGATCGCATGTACCTGCAGACGATGCAGGACATCTATGCGAATTCCGCCAAGGTCCTGGTCGACACGCACTCGAGCAGCAACCTTCTGTACCTGCCGATCGACAAGCTCATGGAGCAGTCGCACGCGACAGCAGAGGCGCCGGCGGCCGCACCGGGCTCGGCCGGTGCGCCGGCGACGATCCCGGTTGCTCCGGCCTATCCGGCTGCAGGCGACGACGCGCGTTCGCGCGATCCGGTCCGCAGCCGCGAGCGGGAGGCGCGCTAGATGATCACCCGGCTCGTGGCCGCACTCGTGGCCGTGGTGCTCCTCGCGATCGTCGCGAGCACCATGATCTTTGTCGTCGACCAGCGCAAGTTCGCCATCGTGTTCACCTTCCAGAAGGTCAAGGAAGTGATCAGCGAGCCCGGACTCTACGTGAAGTGGCCCTATCCGATCGATCAGGTGGTCCTGGTCGACAAGCGCATCCAGACCATAGAGGGCGCCCAGGCCGACAAGTACATCACCGCCGAGAAGCGCAACCTGCTCGTCGATCTGTTCGTCAAGTGGCAGGTCATCGACCCGGTCCGCTACTACGTCAGCTTCCGGGGTGAGAACAGCCTCGCCCAGGACCGGCTCATGCAGATCATCCGCGCGGGCTTGAACGAGGAGTTCACCAAGCGCACCGTGCAGGAAGTGGTCTCGAGCCAGCGCGAGGAAGTGATGGAGGCGGTGCGCAACAAGGTCATCCATGACGCGCAGGAAGTGGGCATCCGCGTGGTCGACGTGCGTCTGAAACGCGTCGATCTCCTCGCCACCATCACCGAGCGCGTCTATCTGCGCATGCAGGCCGAGCGCAACCGCGTCGCCAATGCCCTGCGCTCGACGGGTGCGGCCGAAGAGGAGCAGATCAAGGCCGACGCCGACCGCCAGACCGAGGTGATCCTGGCCGACGCCTACGAGAAAGCCCAGGCGATCCAGGGCGAAGGCGATGCCAAGGCTTCGCAGATCTACGCCGAGGCCTTCGGCCGCGATCCGCAGTTCTATGCGTTCTACAAGAGCCTTGAGGCCTATCGCCGAACCTTCGCCGATCACCGGAATCTCATCATCGTCGATCCCAATGAGGATTTTTTCAAATACCTGAAGAGCCCCTCGGCTGTCGCGGCACCGAAGAAATAGGTCCAGCCCATGTGGTTCACTGTCGTGGCGGCGCTCGCCCTGCTGCTGATCTTCGAGGGACTCATGCCGTTTGCCGCACCGGCGCGCTGGAAGGACACGTTTCGCCGCATCCTCGAGTTTTCAGACGGCCAGATCCGCTTTCTTGGGTTGCTCTCGATCATGGCCGGACTGATTCTTCTGTTCGTCACGAGCCTGTTCTGAACTAAAATCGGGTCTTTTGACCCCGCCGCTTGCGTTCTGGCGCAGCGCCACCGTCTTTCCGACCATCATGCCCGCCTGGTTACTGCCCGAGTCGATCTCCGACATCCTGCCGGCCGAGGCGCGCCGCATCGAGGATCTGCGGCGTACGCTCCTGGACCTGTTTCGCACCTATGGCTACGAACTGGTCATGCCGCCGCTGCTCGAGTACACCGAGTCCCTGCTCTCTGGCACGGGCCGCGACATGGACCTGCAGATGTTCAAGCTCGTCGACCAGATCTCCGGCCGTACCATGGGTCTGCGTGCCGACATCACCCCACAGGTCGCGCGCATCGATGCGCATCTCCTGAACCGTCATGGGGTGACGCGCCTGTGTTATGCGGGCAGCGTCGTCCACACCCGCCCGCAGGCGCTCTCGGCCACGCGGGAGCCGCTGCAGGTGGGGGCCGAGATCTACGGCCACGCGGGCCTTGAGGCTGACCTCGAGGTTTCGGAACTGCTCCTCGCCGCACTGGCCGCCGTCGGCATTCCTGAGGTCAGGCTCGACCTCGGGCATGCAGAGGTGCTGCGCGCCATCCTCGCCGTCGATCCCGCCGGCTTCGTCGTCGCCGAGCAGGTCTATGCGCTCCTGCAGGCCAAGGACCGCGATGGGCTGGCGAGCCTGCCGGGTATGCAGGCCGCAACGCGCGCCGCGCTCATGCAGTTGTGCGAACTCTACGGCGGGGCCGAGGTGCTCGAGCGCGCGCGCCGCGTGCTCCCGCCGCTGCCGCGCATCGGGCTAGCCCTCGACGCGCTTGCGCGGCTCGTGTCGGAGCTCTCGGTCGCCGAGGTCAACATCGATCTGGCCGACATCCGCGGCTATTACTACCACAGCGGTGTGATGTTCTCCGCCTATTGTCCGGGCCTGCCTTCCGCAATTGCGCGCGGTGGTCGCTACGATGAGGTGGGCGAGGCCTTTGGCCGCGCCCGCCCTGCGGCCGGCTTCAGTCTGTATCTGCGTGATCTTGCGCCGCTTCTGCCGCTGGCCGAGCCGCCGCCGGCGATCCGCGCGCCGTGGTCCAGCGATCAGGGGCTGCGCACGCTCATCGCCCGGCTGCGCTCGGCCGGGGAGATCGTCGTGCAGACCCTGCCCGGGCACGAACACGAACTGGAAGAATTCCGCTGTGACCGCGCGCTGGTGCTTGCGCCGGGCGGCTGGCAGATCGAGCCTCTCTTGCCGGGGCGCGGTTGAAGAACCACACCCGGCGCTCCTAACACCGAACCCATCCTCTCGCGAGCACTTATCATGGCAAAAAACGTCGTCGTCATCGGCACCCAGTGGGGCGATGAGGGCAAGGGCAAGGTCGTCGACTGGCTGACGGACCATGCCCAGGCAGTGGTGCGCTTCCAAGGGGGCCACAACGCCGGCCACACGCTCATCATCGGCGGCAAGAAGACCGTGCTGCGACTGATCCCCTCAGGCATCATGCGCCCCGAGGTGACCTGCTACATTGGCAACGGCGTGGTGATCTCGCCGGCCGCCCTCCTCGGTGAGATCGACGAACTCGAGCGCGCCGGCCTCTCGGTCGCTTCGCGCCTGCGCATCAGCGAGGCCTGCCCGCTGATCCTGCCCTACCACAGCGCGATCGACCAGGCGCGCGAGGCCAAGCAGGGGGCCGCCAAGATCGGCACCACCGGGCGCGGCATCGGTCCGGCCTATGAGGACAAGGTCGCGCGCCGCGCGATCCGCCTGCAGGACCTGTTCGCCCCCGAGCGTTTTGCCGAGCGCCTGACCGAGGTTCTCGACTATCACAACTTCGTGCTCAAGCACTACCTGGGTGCCCAGCCCGTCGCCTTTGCGGAGGTGCTCGAGGAGGCCATGAAACTCGCGCCGCGCATCCGGCCGATGGTCGCAGACGTGCCGCGTCTGCTCCATGACGCCCAGCGCGCCGGCCAGAACCTGCTCTTCGAGGGTGCCCAGGGGGCCCTGCTCGATGTCGATCACGGCACCTATCCGTTCGTGACCTCGAGCAACTGCGTGGCCGGTGCCGCCGCCGCCGGCGCCGGCGTCGGCCCGCAGGCGCTGCATTACGTGCTGGGCATCACCAAGGCCTATACGACGCGCGTGGGCTCGGGGCCGTTTCCCACCGAGCTCTTCGATGCGGTCGGGCGCCATCTGGCCGAGCGCGGCAACGAGTTCGGCTCCGTCACGGGTCGCGCACGGCGCTGCGGCTGGTTCGATGCCGCAGCATTGAAGCGCTCGATCCAGATCAACGGCGTCTCAGGCCTGTGCATCACCAAGCTCGACGTGCTCGACGGCGTCGAGTCGATCAAGCTTGGCGTCGGTTATCGCGTCGATGGCAAGGTGATCGACATACTGCCTTTTGGCGCCTCGGAGATCGAAGGCTGCGAGCCGGTCTACGAGGAACTGCCGGGCTGGGATGAGAGCACGTTCGGGATCCGCACCTTAGAGGGCCTGCCCGCGAACGCGCGGCGCTATCTGGAGAGGCTTGCCAGCGTCTGCGAGGTGCCGATCGACATGATCTCGACCGGACCGGAGCGCGATGAGACGATCGTGCTGCGGCATCCCTTCCTCGCCCCTGGAACGGCGCCATGACCCCTGCCGCGTCGACCGATTCCGATCTGTGGGTGTCGTGGGACGAGTATCACCGCACCATCGAGCGCCTGTGCATGCTGCTCCATGAATCCGGCTGGAAGTTCGACCACGTGCTCTGCCTCGCACGAGGCGGACTGCGCGTCGGTGACGTCGTCTCACGCGTCTTCGACCTGCCACTCGCAATCCTCGCGGCCAGTTCCTACCGCGAGGCGGGCGGCACGCAGCAAGGCGAACTCGACATCGCCCAGCACATCACCTCCACGCGCGGGGCCCTCTCCGGGCGCCTGCTGCTGGTCGATGACCTGGTCGACTCGGGCGTCACCTTAGAGCGCGTCGCACGCCATCTTGCCGAGCAGTTTCCAGGCGTGGTCGAGATCCGTACCGCGGTGCTGTGGTGGAAAGCGTCGTCGAGCATCAGGCCGGACTTCTACGTGGAGCACCTGCCGACCAATCCGTGGATTCACCAGCCCTTCGAGGACTATGACACGCTAAGGCCACAGCAGCTCGCGGCCTGGATGAAGCGCGGCACCGCTCGGCCTTGAATCCGGCCGGGGCTTTTGCGCGGGGTTGTGCAGCGACCTGTCCGGTCGCAGGGCCCCTGGCCCCGGGCGCGAAATGCGGTACACTCGCGGGGCCTGTCTGAAATGCAATGGACAGGTCCCCGACATGCACGGTGGGGCCGCGCCCGGCGCGAGGCTCAAACTGTTCAAGATTTGTATCCGAAGGGAATCTGGCAGTGCACACGACTGCCACGCAACAGCCCTGTCTCTCCAGAGGGGCCGCTCCGATGGGGCCCTGGAAGCCTTGGGCTGGCGTGGTGCCCAGAAGAGGACTCGAACCTCCACGCCTTGCAGCGCTAGTACCTGAAACTAGTGCGTCTACCAATTCCGCCATCTGGGCACGATGCGGCTAAAGCGAACGCAGGATTGTAAAGAGATTGCCCAATTTGTCAACCGAGAAGAACCATACCAATAGTCCAGATGGCGCGGCCTCCGCGCCGCGCCGCGAATCCACCAAAGGCGCACGCCGCGCCGCCGATGCAGCGGCAGGAGCCGCGCGCTTCGAATTCGCCATACCGAGTCGTGAAGAGATGCTGCGCGAGTTGCGCAGCGCCGACCGGCCGCTGACGCCCGACGAACTGGCCGAGTGCCTGAAGGTCGACGCCAACGGCAAGGAGGGCTTCGAGAGGCGCCTCGCCGCGATGGAACGCGACGGCCAGCTGATGCCCAACCGCAAGGGTGTCCTCCTGCTCTCGACCAAGCTCGACTTCATCGCCGGACGCGTCGTCGGTCATCGCGACGGTTACGGCTTTCTGATCCGTGACGATGGTGTCAGGCCCGACCTGTGGCTGGCACCCAAGGAGATGCTCAAGGTCCTGCACGGCGACCGCGTCCTCGTCAAGCCCACCGGTTCGGACTATCGTGGCAAACCCGAGGGTGTCATCGTCGAGGTCACCGAGCGGCGCACCAACAAGCTGGTCGGGCGCCTGCTCAATGAGCGCGGCGTGTTCGTCGTCGTCCCCGAAGACCAGCGCATCAAGCATGACATCCTCATCTCTCCAGGCGAGACGCGCAAGGCCCAGCCCGGCCAGGTCGTGACCGTGGAAATCGTCGAGCAGCCCTCGCGTTACACCCAGCCCATCGGGCGCATCGCCGAGGTGCTGGGCGAGATCGATGACCCGGGCATGGAGATCGAGATCGCGGTGCGCAAGTTCGATGTGCCGCATCTGTTTCCCTCGGCGGTTCTGGCGCAGGCCGAGCGGATCCCCGATACGGTCCAGAAGAAGGATCTCGCGCAGCGCGTCGATCTGCGCGACCTGCCGCTTGTGACCATCGATGGCGAGGACGCGCGCGATTTTGACGATGCCGTCTACTGCGAGCCGCTCGATGCCAAGCGAGGCGGCTGGCGCCTCCTGGTCGCAATCGCCGACGTGAGCCACTACGTCACGCCCGGCAGCGCCCTCGACGAGGAGGCGTTTGAGCGCAGCACGTCGGTGTACTTCCCGCGCCGGGTCATCCCGATGCTGCCCGAGAAGCTCTCCAACGGCTTGTGCTCGCTCAATCCGCACGTCGACCGCCTGGTCCTCGTGTGTGACATGGTGATCAATCCCGCCGGCGAGGTGACCGCCTATCAGTTTTTCAACGGCGTGATGCATTCCGCCGCGCGCCTGACCTACAACGAGGTGGCCAGCGTGCTGGCTGCACCCGAGGGCCCGACCGCCCAGCTGCGTGGCTCGGTCGTCCCCCAGCTCCTGAACCTGTATGCCCTCTTCAAGGCGCTGCTCGCGGCGCGCCAGGTGCGTGGCGCGATCGATTTCGACACGACCGAGACCTACATCGTGTGCAATCCTCAGGGCAAGATCGAACAGATCGTGCCGCGCACGCGCAATGATGCGCACAAGGTCATCGAAGAATGCATGCTGGCGGCCAACGTCTGTGCGGCTGACTTCATGACGCGCATGAAACATCCGGGGCTCTACCGGGTCCACGACGGACCCACCCCCGAGAAACTCGCCAACCTGCGCACCTTCTTGAAGACGCTCGGCCTGTCGTTGGCCGGTGGTGACGCGCCCGAGGCGAGCGACTACCTCGCGCTCACCGAGCGCATCCGCAACCGGCCCGATGCGCCGCTTCTCCAGACGATGCTGTTGCGCTCGATGCAGCAGGCCATCTACAGCCCCGACAACGGTGGCCACTTTGGTCTCGCCTATCCGGCCTATGCGCATTTCACCTCGCCGATCAGGCGCTACCCGGACCTGCTCACGCACCGGGTGATCAAGGCGATCTTGGCCGGCCGCAAATATGTTCCGACGCTGCCCCGGGCCGACGATGAGCCGCATGCCGCCGAGTCGACGCGCGCGCCGAGCAAGGAGGAACTGCAGCGCATCCACTCGGTGTGGGAGCAGTTCGGACTGCAGTGCTCAGCCAACGAGCGGCGCGCCGACGAGGCGTCGCG
>PLEY01000110.1:368-4057 GCA_003136595.1 Burkholderiales bacterium | reverse complement strand
GCGTGGCGAGCGCACCGGGCAGCGCTTTCGTCTCACCGACCCGCTGACGGTACAGGTGTCGCGCGTCGATCTGGAGGCGCGCAAGATCGAGTTTCGGCTCGTGCGGGGCGCGACCTATCAGGAACTGATGCGCGGCGTGCTGCCCGACGAGCCGGGGGGCGCGCGCAAGACACCGGCGCGCGCGCCCGGCAAGCGCGCCGCCAAGCCACGCGAGGCCACCCAGGCGACGCCGGCTGCCGAGCACGTGAAGTCGGCCGGTCGCGCCCGCAAGACGCCCGGCAAGCCAGCCGGCAAGGTCGCACGCCGCAAGCGCTAGGCCATGGCCCGGCAGAGCATCCTGTTCGGCTTTCATGCGCTGACCGCGCGCCTGCGCCAGGACCCGGCGAGCGTCGCCGAGATCTATGTGGAGGAGAGCCGCCGGGACCGGCGCATGCAGGACTTCCTGCGCGTGGCCGAGTCGGTCGGGGGCCGGGTGATCCCGGTGCCGCGCGCGCGCCTCGACGGACTGGTCGGTCACGAGCGCCATCAGGGGGTCGCGGCCACCGCGAAAGCGCTGGTTCTCACGCACAGTCTGGACGATCTGCTCGACGGCCTTGCCGTGCCGCCCCTGTTGCTGGTCCTCGACGGCATCACCGATCCGCACAACCTCGGCGCCTGCCTGCGGGTGGCCGACGGCGCCGGGGCGCACGCGGTGATCGCCCCGAAGGACCGCGCCTGCGGCCTGAATGCCACAGCCGCCAAGGTCGCGAGCGGGGCGGCTGACGTGGTCCCCTACATCACGGTGACCAATCTCGCCCGCACGCTGCGTGAGTTGCAGGAACGCNNGCGTGCGCGTCGTCGGTACCGATGGTGCAAGTGCCCAACCTCTCTACGGCGCCGATCTGAGGGGTCCGCTCGCGCTCGTGATCGGTGCCGAAGGGGAGGGTATGCGCCGGTTGACGCGCGAGACCTGCGATCTCCTCGTTGCGATTCCCATGGGCGGCAGCGTCATGAGCCTGAACGCAAGTGTCGCGGCGGCCGTGTGCCTCTTCGAGGCGGTGCGCCAGCGCAGCGCCGGCTAGCGCGTGCCAAGGGTACGAGACGGGTACGCGACGGGTACGCAAACCGCAATGGAATCGGGCCACACTGTACTGAGCACGCCACGCCTCGTCCTGCGCGCCTGGCGCGCTGCCGACTTGCGCCCGTTTGCCGCGTTGAACGCTGATCCCGAGGTCATGCGTCACTTCCCGGCGTGCCTGTCGCAGGCGGCGAGCGAACGACTGGCCGAACGCATTGCGGCGGGTATCGCCGCGAGGGGGTTCGGCTTATGGGCGCTCGAAGTGCCTGGTGTCGCCGCATTCATCGGCTTTCTGGGCCTGTCTGTGCCGGCTTTCGCGCCGCCATTCGAAAGCGCGGCTGCCCCCTGCGTCGAGATCGGCTGGCGCATCGCGCGGCGCCACTGGGGGCAGGGCTACGCAAGCGAAGCCGGTCGCGCAGTTCTCGGGCACGCCTTCGAGACGCTCATGCTGCCTGAGGTGGTGGCGTTCACGGTCCCGGCGAATGTGCGCTCCCTGGCCGTCATGCGGCGCCTTGGCATGCGCGCTTCGCCAGACGATGACTTCCTCCATCCGCTCTTGCCGGCCGGGCATCCGCTTGCGCCCCACGTGCTCTACCGGCTGACTGCCGCCGAATGGCGCGCCCGGCCGGGTGCTCGCGGGTGCGCCGGGACTTGATCCGGGGCTCATTCCAGGGAGCAGCCCNNGGGCTTTCTGCTATCATCGGGCGCTTTCGTCCATCACGGTGCGATCCATCCAGTCGCAACCGCTTGTCTAAGGAGTTTGGATATGGCATTCGCCAACTTGAACAAGGCGGATATCGTCGCCGCGCACGCCCGTGCACAAAACGATACCGGCTCTCCCGAAGTGCAGGTCGCGCTCCTCACGGCGCGCATCAACGAACTCACCCCGCACTTCAAGGAACACACCAAGGATCACCACTCGCGGCGCGGGCTCCTGCGCATGGTCAGCCGCCGCCGCAAGCTGCTCGACTATCTGAAGGGCAGGGACGCCGATCGCTATCGCGCGCTCATCGAGAAACTCGGATTGCGCAAGTAACGTCCCTTGTCCCCGGTCACTTGCATCCGGCAGCATCGCAGAAAAAAGGCAGAGAGCCTGCGCCAGTCGTCTGACGCGGGCTTTTTGCTTTACGGTTGTGCGCCGCCCCGATACAGGCCGGTACGGCGCGTTCTCCACAGGCCTGAGATTGCAGGCGCAGCCGGGTTCCCCGCCCGGGCGACACATTGCAGTTGAGGTGTACCGGCCCACCTGGAATTAACCGGGATATCGTGAAAGGAAATTACCGTGTTCAACAAGATCTCCAAGACATTCCAGTATGGGCAGCATCAGGTCACCCTCGAGACTGGCGAGATCGCGCGCCAGGCGGGCGGAGCGGTGCTGGTCAGCGTCGAGGACACCGTGGTGCTCGCGACGGTTGTCGCAGCGAAAACGGCCAAGCCCGGCCAGGACTTCTTTCCGCTGACGGTCGACTACATCGAGAAGACCTATGCGGCCGGCCGCATTCCCGGCGGATTTTTCAAGCGTGAGGGCAAGCCAAGCGAGAAGGAGACGCTCACCTCACGCCTCATCGACCGCCCGCTGCGCCCACTCTTTCCGGAGGGCTTCTACAACGACGTGCAGGTGATCATCCACGTGCTCTCGGTCAACCCCGAAGTCGATCCCGACATCCCGGCCCTGATCGGCGCCTCGGCGGCGCTTTCGATCTCGGGAATCCCGTTTGCGGGCCCGATCGGTGCCGCACGCGTCGGTTATGCGAATGGACAGTACATCCTGAATCCGACCAAGCTGCAACTGGCCACATCGGCACTGGACCTCGTGGTCGCCGGCACCGAGCAGGCGGTGCTGATGGTCGAATCCGAGGCCAAGCAGCTGCCTGAGGATGTGATGCTCGGAGCCGTCGTGTTCGGCCATGATCAGATGCAGGCCGCCATCGCGGCCATCCATGACCTGGTGCGCGATGCCGGCAAACCCGAGTGGGACTGGACCCCGGCGCCGAAGAACGAGGCGTTGTGGGCCCGGGTCAAGCATTTCGCCGAGAGTGGACTGCGCAGCGCCTACCAGGTACGTGAGAAGCAGTTGCGCACACACCAGTTGCGCCAGATCTCGAGGACCGTCCTCGAGCAGCTCGCCGAAGAGGCGCACAAGGTGGGGGGTGTGGTCCCCCATGAGGTCGAGGTCGGCAACATGCTGTTCGAGCTCGAGTCGCAGATCGTGCGCAGCCAGATCCTGGAAGGCGAGCCGCGCATCGACGGCCGCGACACGCGCACGGTGCGGCCGATCGCCATCCGTACCGGCGTCTTGCCCCGGACCCATGGCTCGGCCCTGTTCACCCGCGGCGAGACGCAGGCGATGGTGGTCGCAACCCTCGGCACGGCACGTGACGAACAGATCATCGATGCCCTCATGGGTGAATACCGCGACCGCTTCATGCTCCACTACAACATGCCCCCGTTCGCGACCGGCGAGACCGGACGCGTGGGTACGCCCAAGCGCCGCGAGATCGGTCACGGCCGGCTCGCCAAGCGCGCGCTCGCGGCCTGTCTGCCCTCGGCCGAGGAATTCAGTTATTCGATCCGCGTGGTCTCGGAAATCACCGAGTCCAACGGCTCGTCCTCGATGGCCTCGGTGTGCGGC
>PLEY01000110.1:0-327 GCA_003136595.1 Burkholderiales bacterium | reverse complement strand
GACATCAAGATCCAGGGCATCACGAAGGAGATCATGCAGGTTGCCCTCGCCCAGGCGCGCGAGGCGCGCCTGCATATCCTTGCCAAGATGCAAGAGGCGCTGCCGCATTTCAAGACGGAGCTGTCGGACTTCGCGCCGCGCCTCATCACGCTCAAGATCAATCCCGAGAAGATCCGCGACGTGATCGGNNNNGCGCATCGAGGAGCTGACCGCCGAAGTCGAAGTCGGCTCGGTCTACGAGGGCACGGTCCTAAAGCTGCTCGACTTCGGTGCGATCGTCCAGGTCCTGCCGGGCAAGGATGGACTGCTGCACATCAGCCAGATCGC
>PLEY01000130.1 GCA_003136595.1 Burkholderiales bacterium | reverse complement strand
ACGGCTTGGCCAGATAGTCGTCGGCGCCCAGTTCCAGCCCGATGATGCGGTCGACCTCATCGCCCTTGGCGGTCAGCATGATGATCGGTGTGGTGTCATTCGCCCCGCGCAGCCGCCTGCAGATCGTGAGCCCGTCTTCACCGGGCAGCATCAGGTCCAAGACGAGCAGGTCAAAGCGCTCGCGGGTCCAGAGCTTGTTCATGCTCGGGCCGTTCTCGGCGAGAAAGACGTTGAAACCCTGTTCGCTGAGGTACCGGCGCAGTAAATCGCGCAGTCGCTGGTCGTCGTCGACGATGAGGATTTTGGAGGGAGCGCTCGAGGCCATGGCGCATGGTAATGCCCGGCTTCGTTTCTTGTCACGCTTCGTGTCCCTTAATGCCCAGATGAGAAACAAGTTGTTACAAACTGGAGTCGTTTGCAACCCCCCTGGTCTGACTGGGGACATACCATCAGTCTGCTGACCGCGTGATCCGTTGTGGGCCGTGCGCGCCGCAAAGACCTGTATGCGATCCCCCATGCTCCGGCTGATCCTGATTATCGGCGTTACCATCGTCCTGCTGATGGCGGGCGTCGCGTCGGCGCATGCGCGCGGCGGCCATGCGGGGCCGATCGCGAGGCCGCAACTGGCGCGCCCGGCCCCGCGCGCGCAGCAGGTCGTACACCCGGAGGCGGCGCGGCCGCCCGCGCCCCCCCCGCAAGTCCACACTCCTGCGCCCGAGGCACCGCGCGGCGAGGCGGTCCGTGGCGAAGCCCCCGGTGGGGCGGCGCTCCAGCACAGTGGCAGGCTCACCCCCGACGAGCGCAAGGCGCTCAGGCGCCAGATCGACGAGGCGCGCGACCTGTACCGGCCCCCCCTGCAACGTCGACCCTAGGGCGCCGATGCCAGGGCGCCGATCCCAGGGCGCCGACCATGGAGCGCGGCCGCCAGTCTCGATGGATTAAAATCCGGGGATCAGATCGGGCGTGGCCCAGCGGAAGGCCGTCATTGAACATCCTAGCCATTGAAACCTCGAGCGAATACTGCTCGGTTGCGCTGTGCGCAGGCGACGCGGTGCACAGCGAGAGCATCCGCGCCGGGCAGAGTCATTCGGAGAAGGTTCTGGGGATGGTGGCCACGGTGCTGGCCGCAGGCGGCCTGCGCCTCGCGGAGTGCGATGCGGTTGCCTTCGGGGCGGGGCCAGGCTCGTTCACGGGCCTGCGCATCGCCTGTGCCGTGGCCCAGGGACTCGCCTGGGGACAGGACCTCCCGGTGCTGCCGGTGGGGACGCTGACCGCCATGGCCGAGCAGTGCCGTGCCGAGCAGCCCTTGGCCGTGCCAGAGGGAGCCTCGATCCTTTGCATGCAGGATGCCCGTATGGGCGAGGTCTACTGGTCGGTGCTGGAGTGGCATCACACCGGTTGGCGCGAGCGCCTGCCGGCGGCGCTGTCCCGGCCGGGGGAGCTTCTTGCCATGGAGCTGCCCGAGATCGCCCTGGGCTGCGGCAATGCGTTTGGCCTGTTCGCGTCCGAACTGCTACCCCAGGTTGCCGCGGTGGCGGGGCCACTGTATCCCGAGGCGCGTTATGTCGCCCTGCTCGGGCGCCGCCAATACGCGCGCGGCGAGCGCCTCGCCGCGCGCCGTGCCCGGCCGCTCTACGTGCGCGACCAGGTGGCGCTGACCACCGCCGAGCGGGCGGCTGTGAGGGACCTCGCTTCATGAGCGCGCAAATCGAACATCCGATGTCCTGGCAGCCGGAGACGCGCTTTGCGCCGATGTGCGTCGAGGATATCGAGGCGATCAGCGCGATCGAGGCGCGCCTCTACACCTTCCCGTGGACGGCGGGCAATTTCCGCGATTCGCTGACCGCAGGCTATAGCGCCTGGGTCCTGCGCGAGGATTGGTCAGGCCTCGGTACAGCCCCGGTGATGGGCTATTTCCTGCTGATGGCCGCCGTCGATGAGGCGCACCTGCTCAACATCAGCGTTGCCAGCGAATATCAGGGCCGTGGTCTGGGCCTCGCACTGCTGCACAAGGCCACCGAGACGGCGCGCGCGCATCGGGCCCGCAGCATGATCCTCGAGGTGCGTCCGAGCAATCAGCGCGCCATCGAGGTCTACGAACGCTATGGCTTTCGCCTGATCGGGCGGCGCGTTGGCTACTATCCGATCAGCACCGAAAACCGCACGGATCGCGAGGATGCCCTGGTCATGCATCTGGATCTCTGATGTCGCGGGCGAGTCCTGAGTTCCGCTATGCGGCCCTAAGAGAGATGGGCCTTGCGCCGCTGTGGACGCGGCGTGCACCGCGAATTGCAGCAAACTTCGCAGCGAACATCGCAGCCCCGGCCGCGCCGGAGCCTGCCGCGGGTGAGACCGGCGCACCTAGCCTCGCACCCCCGGTCATAGCCCCGCTCACAACCTCCGCTGCGCCCGCGCCATGGCAGCCGCGACAGGCAGAACGCTCGGAGGCACCGGGTGCGACAGCACGCCCCCGCGTGCGAGCGGAGACAGCGGGGGCAGTCGAGCCGCTCACGTCAGATGCCAAAGCGTTCCCCGATCCTGCCGGGCGCACCGCGCACATCGCGCAACTCGACATGGACGGACTGCAGGCTGCCGTCACCGCCTGCCGGGCCTGTCCGCTCGGGACGCAGCGCAAACAGGCGGTCTTTGGCGTGGGGGCGCAACGCCCCATCTGGCTGTTCGTCGGTGAGGCCCCTGGAGCCGAGGAAGACGAGCGCGGCGAGCCGTTCGTCGGCGAGGCCGGCCGCCTCCTCGACAACATGCTGCGGGCCCTGGATCTGGAACGCGGGAGGGAGGTCTATATCGCCAACGTGCTCAAGTGCCGGCCGCCGCGCAACCGCAATCCGGAGCCGCTCGAGATCGCCCGCTGCACCCCGTTTCTGTTGCGGCAGATCGAGTTGCTGGCCCCGCGCATCGTCGTCGCGCTCGGGCGCTTCGCCGCCCAGACCCTCCTGCACAGCGACGCGAGCGTGGGCACCCTGCGAGGCCAGGCGCACACCCTCGAGATCGGCGCCGGCCGCTGGCCGCTGGTCGTGACCTACCATCCGGCCTACCTGCTGCGCAGCCCCGCCGAGAAGCACAAGGCGTGGGTCGATCTATGCCTTGCCCGCCGCACCCTCGCCGCGAGCGCCATGGGGTCCGAGCGCGCCGCCTAGGGCTTGGTCTCGCCGATCAGGGCCATCGCGTGAAAGAGCCGCTCGTTGCGCTGGTGGCGGCGCATCACGAGCAGCATGGTCGAACACACGAAGCCGCCGAACAGGACGATGATGGTGCGCACGTTCAGGTCAAAGCGCACCAGCACCGCATACAGGCAGAGCATGGTCAGCACGGACAGGTTCTCGTTGAAGTTCTGCACCGCGATCGAGTGTCCTGCGCTCATCAGCACAAAGCCGCGATGCTGCAGCAGGGCGTTCATGGGGACCACGAAATATCCTGCCATGGCGCCGATCGCAACCAGGAACGCACCGGTGACGATCATGTAGAGCGGCAGGTGGAGATCGAAGAGCACGAGTTCCAAGTCCGGGACATAGTCGCGCCGGAACAGGGCGAGCATCATCACCGCCACACCCATCGCCACGCCGTAGGGCAGCACGGAGAGCGACTTCTTCAGCGGAATGTAGGCGGCCGCCAGCATCGCGCCGAGCGCGACGCCCACGGCGACCACGGCCTGCAGGATCGCGCCCTTGCTCAGATCAAGCCCCATGACCTGCGCGGCCCACTTCAAGACGATGAACTGCAGGGTTGCACCCGCACCCCAAAAGAGCGTCGTGACCGCCAGCGAGATCTGCCCGAGACGATCCTTCCAGAGCATGCGGTAGCAGTTGGCGAAGTCGGTGATGAGGCGGGCCGGATTGCGCTCCTGGTGCGGATAGTGGGCCCCGGTGTCGACGATGTGCAGATTGACGAAGGCGGCGATCAGGTACACCAGGGCGATGACCGAGATCGCGGCCTGCGCCGGGGTGTCGATGCCATCGGAGGTCATGGGCACTTCGTAGGACAGCAGAAGACCCGAGATCTTCGGGCTGATCAGGATGCCGCCGAGGACGGTTCCGAGGATGATCGAGCCCACCGTCAGGCCTTCGATCCAGCCATTGGCGGCCACCAGGTCCTCTGCAGGCAGCAACTCGGTCAGGATGCCGTACTTGGCAGGGGAGTAGGCTGCCGCACCGAAGCCCACCACCGCATAAGAGAGCAGCGGATGCATGCCAAGGAACATCATGATGCAGCCGGCGATCTTGATGGTGTTGGTGATGAACATCACCCGGCCCTTGGGCATCGAGTCGGCGAACGCGCCCACGAAGGCGGCGAGCAGGACGTAGGAGAGCACGAAGAAGAGCTTCAAAAGCGGCGTCATCCAGTCGGCGGCGCGCCTTTCAAGCAACAGAGCGATCGCGGCGATCAAGAGGGCGTTGTCGGCGAGCGACGAGAAGAACTGCGCCGCCATGATGGTGTAGAAGCCGCGTTTCATTGGGTCCTTCTGGGTCGCTGTGACCACAGCACAGCGCGCAGGCGTGCGACCGATCTCTCTCGGGATGGCTCCGCGCGCTGCTTTATAACACGAAACCACAAGCCCGCAAACCGGGGCGATCGGCGTCACAATTGTGCGCTAAGCAGTCTGAAATCACCGTAAAATATTGTCAATCTCAGCACTTTATCCCGCGCTGCAGCGCGCCTTAAGCATCGGGCGCCGCGCGAGAATTCATGCCCCGACCCATAGAAGCCGTCATCTCGCCTGCTGCGATCGCCCATAACCTCGGCGCGGTACGCAAGAGCGCGCCGGGGGCGCGGGTCTGGGGAGTCGTCAAGGCCAATGCCTATGGGCATGGCTTGGCGCGCGTCCTGCCGGCGGTGGCCCAGGCTGATGGCCTCGCGCTTCTCGATCTCGCCGAGGCAAGGCTGTTGCGCGAGGCCGGCTATACCGGTCCGATCCTGCTGCTCGAGGGATGCTTCGCGGCCGAGGATGTGGCCGTCGCCCGGCACCTCGGCCTGCATGTCGTGGTGCACTGCAACGAACAGATCCGCCTGCTTGAGACGGCAGGCGCGGGCGCGCCGCTTCATGTCTACCTGAAGATGAACAGTGGCATGAACCGCCTGGGCTTTGCACCCGAGGACCTGCGCGCGCGTCATGCGGCGCTCGCGAGTCTCGCAGCGGTGGCGTCGATCACGCTCATGACCCATTTTGCGCGCGCGGAGAGCCCCGACGGCATCGATGAGGCCCTCGCCCGGTTTCAGGCCGCCACGCACGATCTGCCCGGGGAGCGGTCCCTGTCGAACTCGGCGGCGACGCTCGCCCATGCCAAGGCCCGCGGCGACTGGGTCCGCCCGGGCATCGCCCTCTATGGTTCTTCGCCCTTCGCCGAGCGCAGTGCGCAGGCGCTGGGGTTGGAGGCCGCGATGACGCTGTCGAGCGAACTGATCGCGATCCAGCAGCTGCGTCCCGGCGAGAGCGTCGGTTATGGTGGCCGCTTCGTGGCGACGGTGCCGATGCGCATCGGTGTGGTGGCCTGCGGCTATGCGGATGGCTATCCGCGCATCGCCCCGGATGGCACGCCGGTACTGGTCGCAGGACACCGGACCCGCGTCGTCGGCGCGGTCTCCATGGACATGCTCACGGTTGATCTCACCGGCGTTGAGCAGGCGCAGGTCGGCGCGCCGGTCGAGCTCTGGGGCACGCGCGTGTCGGTCGACGAGGTGGCGCATGCCGCCGGGACGGTCGGCTACGAACTGCTGTGCGCGCTCGCACCCCGCGTGCCGGTGCGGCTTGGCGCCTGATGGCCAAGGCCAAGACGGTCTATACGTGCTCGGAGTGCGCCGGCCAGACGCTCAAGTGGCAGGGGCAGTGCCCGCATTGTCAGGCCTGGAACACGCTCATCGAGGGTGTCGCCGAGTCCCCGAAGACGCACCGCTTTAGCGCCCTCTCCGAGCAGGCCCCGGTGCGCCTCCTCGCGGCGATCGAGGCCGAGGATGTGCCGCGCTTCTCGACGGGCATCGGTGAATTCGACCGCGTCCTGGGCGGCGGACTCGTGCCTGGAGGCGTGGTGCTGATCGGCGGCGATCCCGGCATCGGCAAGTCCACCCTGCTGTTGCAGGCGCTGGGTTTCATGTCGCGCAGCCGCGCTGCCCTGTATGTCACAGGCGAGGAGTCTGGGGCCCAGCTGGCACTGCGTGCGCGCCGACTCGGGGTCGAGAGCAGCAGCCTGAAGGTGCTCGCTGAGATCCAGCTCGAGCGCATCCAGGCGGTGCTCGCCGCCGAGCAACCCGAGGTGGCGGTGGTGGATTCGATCCAGACCCTCTATTCCGAATCCCTGAGTTCGGCGCCCGGGTCGGTCGCGCAGGTCCGAGAGTGCGCGGCCCATCTGACGCGGATCGCCAAGCAGAGCGGCACGACCATCATCCTGGTGGGCCATGTCACGAAGGAGGGCGCCCTGGCCGGGCCGCGCGTGCTCGAACACATTGTCGACACCGTCCTCTATTTCGAGGGTGACAGCCATTCCTCGTTTCGCCTGGTGCGCGCCTTCAAGAACCGCTTTGGCGCGGTCAACGAGCTCGGTGTGTTCGCCATGACCGAACGCGGCCTAAAGGGTGTCACCAATCCCTCGGCGCTGTTCCTCTCGCAGCACGACAGCCCCGTGTCCGGTTCGTGCGTGCTGGCCACCCAGGAGGGCTCAAGGCCGCTCCTGGTCGAGATCCAGGCCTTGGTCGACACGGCCCATGTCGCCAACCCGAGGCGCCTGTCGGTCGGGCTTGAACAGAACCGGCTTGCGCTCCTGCTTGCCGTGCTGCACCGGCATGCGGGCATCGCCTGCTATGACCAGGACGTCTTCATCAACGCGGTGGGCGGGGTCAAGATCGGCGAGCCGGCCGCCGACCTGGCCGTGCTGTGCGCGATCCACTCTTCGCTGCGCGACCGGCCGCTGCCGCGCGGCCTGGTCGTCTTCGGTGAGGTGGGGCTGGCCGGGGAGATCCGCCCCGCACCGCGCGGGCAGGAGCGGCTGAAGGAGGCCGCCAAGCTGGGTTTTAGCCATGCACTGATCCCGAAGGCGAATAGCCCGAAGCAGCCGATCGAGGGACTCGAGGTGTGCGCCGTCGACCGCATCGACGAGGCACTGGGCACGCTGCGCGAGCTCGGCTAGAGACTCGCCTCGGACGAGGTCGCAGCCCCCAGACGAGCGGTCAGGTGATCACGTGGGTGGCGAGCGTGCCCTCGATCAGTTCGGCCGCGGCGCGACCACTTGCCACCGCGGTCTCGAGTGTTGCGGGATAGGCGCTTTGCGTGTAGTCGCCAGCGAGCACCACGCGCGCGTCGGGCGTTCGTTGTGCCGGACGCACCAGATCCGGCACGCACGCGAAGGTGGCGCGCTTCTCGCTGATGACGCGCACTGCCTGGACCTGCGCAGCGAACCCCAGCTGGATGCGCAGCTGCTCCTCGACCGCTGCAGCGAGGGCCTCCTGGCCCAGATCCTGGTGCGGCCCCTGGGCACTGATGACGACCGCCAACAGTCCTGCCGGGCCACCGAGCTGCGCTTTGTCAAATACCCATTGTCCGAACCACCCCTGGCGCACCGACTCGGTCAGGGCGAGCATCGGTTGCGCGAGGCGGACCGCTGCGGGATAGGCGAGATAGACGGTGGTGATGGGCTGCCAGCGCAGGGCACGGCACTGCGCGGCAAGGGCTGCGAATTCAGGAGCCGTGGCGAGATCGAAGAGGTTGCCGATCTGGTGCGCGGGCAGCGCCACGACCACCGCATCAAAGGCCGGCTCGCGGGCTCCGTCGGTGGCGAGCGTGACCCCGTTGCCGTCTCCCACAAGGCCCGTCACGCGCGTGCCGAGCCGGACCTCGCCGCCCTTTGCCGTGACGAGCGCGGCGCAGGCCGCCGGGATGAGGCCATCGAGCGAGACGCAAGGCAGAAGGAGATCCGAGGCGTGGCGGCCGGCTCCGAGGCTGTCGCGCAGGACATTCAAGAATACCTGGGCCGAGGCGATCTCGACGGGCGTGTTCAGTGCCGCCACGCATAGCGGCGCCCAGACCTTCGCGACGATCGCCTCGCACTGGCGCTGCTCGCCGAGCCACCGCGCGACGGGTCGGTCCGCAGCCAGTGTCCAGCCCTGCGAGCGTGCCCAGAGCATGAGGCGCAGCATGTCGACCCGCGCCCTGAGCTCCAGGCCGCGCGCGCATAACACCCCCATGAGCAGGTGCCACGGGGCCGGCAGGCGCCAGGCCTTCAGCGAGAAGCCGTCGACCGCCTCAAGGCGCACGGGCTCGCGCAACAGCACCGCGGCGCTACTGACGCTGCACAGCGCCATCAGATCGAGGGTCTCCCGGTAGGCGCCAAGCAGGATATGCTGGCCGTTGTCCAGGGCGATGCTGCGGCCGTCCGCGAGAGTCCAGGTGACCTCGCGGGCGCGTCCGCCCAGCTGACGGGCCGCTTCGAACAGCGTCACCGTATGACCCCGGTCTGCGAGGCGCGCGGCGGCCGACAGACCCGCCCAGCCGCCGCCCACGACGGCTACACGCGCCCGCGTCACCGGCTAGCTCCGTCGATGACGCGTCCCGATCCAGGTGCGCCACGCGATCCACAACTTGCGCAGCGGCGTGAGGGCGATGCGTTGGTGCAGGACACGGAAGTCTTCCCTCTCGATCTCGTCAAGCAATGTGCCATAGATGCCTGCCATGATGAGGCCGGGGCGCTGGGCGTTGCGATCGATGGGCGGCAGGAGCGCGTAGGCGCGCTCATACGTGGCGCGCGCCCGGCTGGCCTGGAAGCGCATCAGTTCGGTGAAGCCGGCACTGTAGCGCGCGGCGGCCAGGTCCGCCGCCGGCACCTGGAAGCGCTCCAGTTCGTCGACGGGCAGGTAGATCCGTCCGATGCGCGCATCCTCGCCGACATCGCGGATGATGTTGGTGAGCTGAAAGGCGATGCCCAGTTCCTTGGCGTAGTCGAGGGTGGCCTCCTGGGTGATGCCAAAGATGCCTGCCGAAAGCAGTCCGACGACTCCGGCAACGTGAAAGCAGTAGCGCTCAAGGCCTGCGAAGTCCAGATAACGCCGGGGCTCGAGGTCCATCTGCATGCCGTCGATGATCTGGTTCAGGCGCAAGGTCGTGATGCCGTACTCGCTCATGTGGGGCAACAGCGCCTGGGTCACCGGATGCGTCGGGCTGCCCGCGTCCAGGCGCACGAGTTCGGCGCGCCACCAGGCCAGTGTCTGCGCCGCGATGCCCGCATCGGTGCTCTCGTCGACGACGTCGTCGACTTCGCGGCAAAACGCGTAGAGAGCGGTGATGGCGCGCCGCCGCGGCGGTGGCAGGAACAGGAAGGAATAGTAGAAGCTCGAGCCGCTTGCGACGGCCTTCTCCTGGCAGTACTGGTCGGGTGTCATGCCGGCATTCTAAAGGCGCGCAGTGCGAGGGTCGCCCAGTCGGCGCGCCCGAGCACCGGCCGGCGCGCGAAGACATCGTAGCCGACCGCCTCGATCTTCTCCAGAATGCGCAGACCGCCTTGCACGACAAAGCGCAGTTCCAGGCCGATGCGACCGGGCAGGGCGCGCGCCAGGGGCGCGCCCGACAGCATGAGCGCACGCGCACGCGCACATTCGAAGGCCATCAGCGCGCGCCAGGCGTCACCGCCCGGCGCGCTGGCGAGCGTGTCGGCCGCAAGGCCGAAGCGCCGCAGGTCCTCCTCGGGCAGGTAGATCCGATCCTTGGCGAGGTCGACCGCCACGTCCTGCCAGAAATTGATGAGCTGCAAGGCCGTGCAGATCTGGTCGGACCAGTGCCGGTACTCATCGCGGTCGGCCCGGTACAGCCCGAGCATGATGCGGCCCACCGGGTTGGCCGAGCGCGAGCAGTAGTCGAGGACGCGCTCGAAGCTCTCGTAGCGGGGCGTGACGGTGTCCTGGGAGAAGGCCGACAGGAGGTCGCGAAACGGCTTGACCCCGAGATCGAAGTCGCCGATCACCCGGGCCAAGTCCGAAAAGAGCTGGGGCTGTGGACTCTCGGCCAGGGGCGTGCCGGCCGCGATGCGCGCGAGCTGCTCGTCGTAGCCCCGCAGCGCGGCCAGACGTTCCGCGGCGCTCGCCTCGCCCTCGTCGGCAATGTCGTCAGCCGAGCGCGCAAAGCGATACACGACGGCGACGGGTGCACGCAGCCGGCGCGGCAGGAGCAAGGAGGCAACCGGGAAGTTTTCGTAGTGATCAATCGGCATAGTCGGCGAGGCCCGGCGCAATTGTATGTCAATCGCACTGCGGCGCCGGTGGCCGGGCGGGCTTGCCAGCCCGGGCCGAGAGAGGGCCCCCTCTGGGCTTCGCGTATAATTGCCAGACGGCGAAAGGGTGCATGTTGGTGCCCGTTTCGCGGGGCGTGCGTTTTTGACGGCGGCCGCGGCGAGGGTGGCGAAATTGGTAGACGCACCAGGTTTAGGTCCTGACGCCAGAAATGGTGTGGGGGTTCGAGTCCCCCCTCTCGCACCAGCGCAATCCGACGAATCGATGCAGTGATCTTGGGTGTGGCGGCGGCATGCGTTGGGTGAGCCGGCCGCCAGCGGCGTTTTTTTTGACTGGAACAGCGGAAAATTTATGCAAGTCGAACAACTTGGAGTACTCGAACGGCGCCTGTCGATCTCGCTGCCCCTGGCCGACATCGAGAAGGAAGTGGATGTCCGCTTGAAACGGCTCTCGCGCACCTTCAAGATGTCAGGCTTTCGGCCGGGCAAGGTGCCCTTGAAGATCGTCGCCCAGCAATATGGGTATCAGGTGCAAAACGAGGTCCTGAATGAACGCGTGGGACGGGCCTTTAGCCAGGCGGTCGAGGAAAACAAGCTGCGCGTCGCGGGTGCACCCACCATCGCCCCGAAAAGCAGCGCCGCCGGCGCCGAGGGTGTGGTCGAGTTCGACGCCACGTTCGAGGTCTATCCCGAGGTCAAGCTCGGCGATGTGGCAAGCCTCGAGCTCGAAAAGCCGGTCACCCCGGTGGGCGATGCCGAGATCGACAAGACCCTCGAGATCCTGCGTAAGCAGCGCGTCCATTACCATCCGAAGGGCGAGTCCGGCGAGCATGGCGATGGCGGCCCCGACACGAGCGCGCACGCCGCCGACCGCGTGACGATCGACTTTCAAGGGACCATCGAGGGCACCGCCTTCGAGGGAGGGAGCGCCACCGATTTCGCCTTCGTGCTCGGCGAGGGTCGCATGCTGCCCGAATTCGAGGCGGCGGTCACGGGGCTTAAGGTGGGCGAGTCGAAGACGTTCGATCTGACCTTTCCTGCCGACTATCACGGCAAGGACGTCGCCGGCAAGACGGCCCAGTTCACGATCACGGTCAAGCAGATCGAGTGGGCCCATCTGCCTTCGATCGATGGCCAGTTTGCCGAGACGCTGGGCATCGCCGACGGCGACCTGACCAAGATGCGCGAGGAGATCCGCGCCAACCTCGAGCGCGAGGTCAAAAAGCGCATCCATACCCGGACCAAGGAAAAGGTCATGGATGGGCTTTTGAGCATCTCGGAGCTTGACGTCCCCAAGGCTCTGGTCGAGGCCGAAATCCAGCGACAGATCGAGTCCACGCGCCAGGAGATGAGCCAGCGTGGCATGAAGGTCGACGAGATGCCTTTCCCGCCGGATCTGTTCCGTCCCCAGGCAGAGCGCCGTGTACGGCTTGGCCTCATCCTCTCGGAGATGGTGCGTCAGTTCAAGCTTCAGGCCAAGCCCGAACAGATCAAGGCACATGTCGAAGAGCTTGCGCAAGCCTATGAAAATCCGAGCGAAGTCGTGCGTTGGTACTATGCCGAGCGGAGCCGGCTGGGCGAGATCGAGGCTCTTGTTTTGGAGGAAAACGTCGTCAATTACGTCATTGGCGCAGCACACGCTAAAGAATTGCCGGTTCCGTTCGATGAACTCATGGGGAACGAGGCGGCCTAGCCGCCCCGGACTCCTCTTACTGGGATAGAAAGCATGGATTTCACAAAGCCAGCCGCATCCGCCAGCTACCCCGACGTCCAGGGCCTGGGGATGGTGCCGATGGTCATCGAGCAATCCGGTCGCGGCGAGCGCGCCTATGACATCTACTCGCGGCTGCTCAAGGAGCGGGTGGTGTTCCTGGTCGGGCCGGTCAGCGAGCAGACGGCGAACCTGGTCGTGGCCCAGCTGCTGTTCCTGGAGTCGGAGAATCCCGACAAGGACATCCATTTCTACATCAATTCGCCAGGCGGTTCGGTCTACGCCGGCATGGCAATCTACGACACCATGCAGTTCATCAAACCCGACGTCTCCACGCTGTGCACCGGCATGGCGGCGAGCATGGGCGCATTTCTGCTGGCTGCAGGCGCTAAGGGCAAGCGTTATTCCCTGCCCAACTCCCGCATCATGATCCACCAGCCCTCGGGCGGCTCGCAGGGTCAGGCCTCGGATATCGAGATCCAGGCCAAGGAGATCCTGCTGCTGCGCGAGTTGCTCAACGGCATCCTGGCCGACCGCACGGGCCAGTCGATCGAGCAGATCGCCCGGGATACGGACCGGGATAATTTCATGTCTGCCGAGCAGGCTCGGGAGTACGGTCTCATCGACAAGGTCCTGCACAAGCGCAGCGCCGAGGCGTCGCCCTGACCCGGGGTCGTTGCGCGGCTTCCACAGGCGTCGGCGCTGTTCCCGGCGCCACCAAGCAAAGCACCCGTAAAGCAGGTATATTTGGTGTTCTAGGTCGGGTCAGGTTTTGCATGAGGGGTGCCTAAGGCATGTCCGAGAAAAAAGGGTCCAGCGGCGAGAAGCTCCTGTATTGCTCGTTCTGTGGCAAGAGCCAGCACGAGGTCAAGAAGCTGATCGCCGGGCCGTCGGTGTTCATCTGCGACGAATGCATCGACCTGTGCAACGACATCATCCGCGACGAGGCGGCCCAGACCGAAGCGGGCCCGGGCGCGGCCAAGTCGGATCTGCCGACGCCGCTTGAGATCTGCGAGATTCTTGACCAGTACGTGATCGGACAGCTGACCGCCAAGCGCATCCTCTCGGTCGCGGTCTACAACCACTACAAGCGCTTGAAGCACATGTCGCGCAAGGATGATGTGGAGCTCGCCAAGAGCAACATCCTCCTCGTCGGACCGACTGGTTCGGGCAAGACGCTTCTCGCCCAGACGCTGGCGCGGCTGCTCAACGTGCCTTTTGTGATCGCTGACGCGACCACGCTGACCGAAGCCGGTTACGTGGGTGAAGACGTCGAAAATATAATTCAGAAACTCCTTCAGAACTGCAATTACGAGGTCGAAAAGGCACAGAAGGGGATCGTCTATATCGATGAGATCGACAAGATCTCACGCAAGTCGGACAACCCCTCGATAACCCGAGATGTGAGTGGTGAGGGCGTGCAGCAGGCGTTGCTGAAACTGGTCGAAGGAACCATGGCATCGGTGCCGCCCCAGGGGGGACGCAAGCATCCGAACCAGGACTTCGTGCAGATCGACACGACCAACATCCTGTTCATCTGCGGCGGCGCGTTCGACGGCCTGGAGAAGGTGATTCGGAATCGCTCCGAAAAGAGTGGTATCGGGTTTGGAGCCGAGGTAAAGAGTCAGAATGACCGTTCGGTGGGCGACGTGTTGCGCGAGGTCGAACCGGAGGATCTGATCAAGTTCGGCCTCATCCCCGAACTGGTCGGCCGGCTGCCGGTGGTGGCGACGCTTAACGAACTCAATGAGGAAGCCCTCATTGAGATCCTGGTCGAGCCAAAGAATGCGCTGGTCAAGCAGTACCAGAAACTCCTGGCGATGGAGGGTGTGGAACTGGAGATTCGTCCGGCCGCGCTGCAGGCCATCGCCCGCAAGGCGCTCAAGCGCAAGACCGGGGCACGCGGGCTGCGCTCGATGCTCGAGCATGCGCTTTTGGATGTGATGTTTGAGTTGCCTAGCCAGAAGGGCGTGGCGAAGGTGGTGATTGATGAGAACCAGATCGTGGGAGACGCAAAACCGCTCCTGATCTACGGCGAGCAGCCCAAGGTGGCCGGTTCGAACTGACTCGTACAGCTTCATGGAAGTACGGCTCGGTTTGATACGCCCCAAAAGGCGGCCGATCCGACTCCGGCTTCAATCGCAAAGCCGTTCATGCCGTTAGCGTGAGCGGCTTTTTTTCTGGAATTTGAGGGTCGTACCGGTGGCTTGCAAATCGTGCCGGGCACACAATATGTGCGTTAGTCAGGTATGAAAGGAAAAACTATGTCTTCTACATCGATCTTGCCCTCCGAGCGCATCCAGCTGCCCCTGCTGCCCCTGCGCGATGTCGTGGTTTTTCCGCACATGGTGATCCCGCTGTTCGTCGGGCGGCCCAAGTCGATCAAGGCGCTCGAGACGGCGATGGAAGCCGGCAAGAGCATCATGCTCGTCGCCCAGAAGACGGCCTCCAAGGATGAACCCTCAGCCGAGGACATCTACGAGATCGGTTGCGTCTCGAACATCCTGCAGATGCTCAAGCTGCCCGATGGCACCGTCAAGGTGCTGGTCGAAGGCGCGCAGCGCGCACGCATCCACCGAATCGAGGAACTCGACACCCACTTCGTTTGCGAACTCACTCCGGTCGCCCCCGACACCGAGCAGCACGCCGAACTCGAGGCGATGCGCCGTGCCATCGTGCAGCAGTTCGACCAGTACGTGAAATTGAACAAGAAGATCCCGCCCGAGATCCTGACCTCGCT
>PLEY01000176.1:31680-47912 GCA_003136595.1 Burkholderiales bacterium | reverse complement strand
GCTGTCAGGGCCGCGCGCGCTCCCCCGCGGGGGAGCGTGCGCCTAGCCGGCAGCAATGGCGGCTAGCGCTCGTTTTCAGTTGTTCAAGCCGGGGGAATCATGCTTGAATCGCAACTCGAGAAGTGGATCCTTTCTCAAGCCACACAGCGGCTGCCGCTCGCCCTCGTCCTGCCTTCGGGCCAGCGCATCGAGCTCGGCGCACCGGTCACCGTGGAAATCCGCCTGCGCGACCTGTCCGGAATACGCGTGCTCATGAATCCGACCCTGTCGAATCTCGGCACCGCCTATGTCGAGGACCAGATCGACATCGAGGGTCCGCTCGAGGACATCATCGAGGTCGCGGTCGGCCTGTCGAAGTTCACCGGCGGTGAGGATTTCACGGGATCCTCCATGAGCCTGCTGCAAAGGCTGCGAGCCCACAGCAAGAAGCGCGACCTCGATGCCATTGGCTATCACTATGATGTCTCGAACGACTTCTACCGCCTGTTTCTCGACGAGAACATGGTCTACTCGTGTGGCTATTTCAGGGGCGATGCAGACAGCCTCGAGACGGCCCAGCTGCAGAAGATCGACCACATTCTGACCAAGCTTCGTCTGGCACCGGGCGATCGCCTCCTCGATGTCGGATGCGGATGGGGGGCGCTCGCCATCCGGGCGGCCCAGCGCGGTGCGCAGGTGCTCGGCATCACCCTCTCACAGAACCAGTTCGAGCTCGCGAGCCTGCGCGTGCGCGAATTGGGGCTCGCCGCTCGCTGCGAGATCCGGCTGCTTGACTACCGCGACCTCGACGAGAGCGAGCGCTTCGAGAAGATCGTGAGCGTCGGGATGTTCGAGCATGTCGGCCTGAAGAACCTGCGGAAGTATTTCGAGAAGATGCACGCACTTCTCAATGACGGCGGCGCCATGCTGATGCATGGCATCACGGCCACCCACCCTGAACTGCGTGAGGTCGGACGGGGAGGCGGTGAGTTCATCGACAAGTACGTTTTTCCGGACGGTGAACTGCCGCATGTCTCATTTGCAATGAGCACCATGGCCGAGGCGGGACTCGAGGTGGTCGATGCCGAGTCGCTGCGGCGCCATTATTCGAAGACACTGATCGAGTGGGCCCGGCGCCTTGACTCTCATGCCGAGTCGGCGCGCAGCATCGCGGGCGAGAAGCGCTTCCGGATCTGGCGGGTCTATCTGGCGGGCTGCGCGTACGGCTTCATGAACAACTGGATGAACATCTACCAGCTCCTGGCCTGTCGGCTCGGTGGCCCGGGTGCCAACCCCTTTCCGATGACGCGCGACTGGATCTACCAGGATCTGCCGGACAAAGTGACAACGTCCGACGATCGGGGCTAGACACTCACCAATCCCAGACGGCGCAGTCCGAAGCGATCAACGGACAGCGCCCCGGGTCCGAACGCGATCAATGCGAGCAGCAGGCCACCCCAGAAGAAGTGAAAGTTGATCGCAGCGGGACACTCGAAGTCCCACAGCTGCGGGTAGGACAGCACCGCCATCAGATTGACGCAGAACATCCCGGCGGCGGCAACGCGGCCAAAGAGCCCCAGCACCAAGAGCACGGGAAAGAAGAGCTCACCGAAAGTACCCACATAGGCGGCCAGATCGGGCGGCAGCACGGGCACCTTGTATTCATCGTGAAACAGCGCAAGGGTGCTGCTCCAGTCGGCGAGCTTCTCCTTGCCCGAGGCGAAGAACACGCTGGCCACATAGAGGCGTGCCGCGAGCAGCACGAGAGGCTGCGCGAAATCGACCAGATCGGTCAAGCGCTGCGCCTGTCTGATCCATTCTCTCATTACATTGCTCCAGGTTGGGCATTCTCGCGCGCTCCGGAGACGCTCACGAGCGGACCGGTTGCCAGCGCATCGGTGACGATGCGCACGAGATCGCACGCGGGGTCGGCTAACGCTGCCGCCTCCAGCGCTTGGTTCAGGCAGGCACCGCCCTCGATGGATCGGTACAGCGCGAGGTGCGCTCTATCGAGGCACCGCACCGCTACGCGTAGACCATCCCGATACACCAGGACGCGTTCGGCAACCGACCAGTCGACCTCGAAAGCACCCTGGTGCTCGGGCTGGTGAATGGTCCAGACGGTGGCGACGGGATAGGCCGATTCAAGCAGACTCGTGCCCGGCAGGAGGGCCAGTCGTACGCGGCCCTGTGCCTCGGCGGGCAAGGCAGCCAGTTCGCGCGCGTCAAGACGCGCCACCGAGGGCGCGCAATAGGCCCGGTGAACGCGCCACTCCAGCGCGATGAGATCGGCCAGATAGGGCAGTTCTCGGGCAGGCTCGAATCCCGCGACAAAATCCGCAAGACTCGTCCCGTAGTCATGCAGATCGCCACTCACCGAAGGCGTGTCGCGCCAGTAGCGTCGTGCCATCGCATCGAAGAACTCCCAACCGACGACCTGTTTGGCGACCGGGAACGCCGCGCCGAGAGCCCGTGCCGCAGCCGCGAGCGCATTGCCCCGGTAAACGGCGAGCCGCCTTGAAGCGAGCCCCTCATCCCCGACGAGGAGAGTTGCGGTCCGGGCAGCGAGGGCACCATCGCGCAGCGCCGCGGCGAAGGCTCGTTGGGTCGTGATGAGATCAGGCATGAAGAGCCTCCACAGTCGCGACAAGGACGTGTTGGGTCCTTGCCATGGCGCCCCGCGCGAGCCCGGCTTCATCGAGCAACACCTCGAGCGCGGGTACATCGGTGTCCCATTCGATCAGTGTCGGTAGGGGTCCGAGTGTGGCCAGCGCCTCCCGATAAAGCTCCCAGACCGCGGCGCACACGCGCGAGCCGTGATCATCGATGAGGCAGTCTTCGGTTTGCAGATGGCCCGCAAGATGAATCTCGCCGACCGCCGCCCGGGGCAGTTCGGCGAGCAAAGGCAGAGGATCGGCCCCGAAGTTGACGGCGTTGACATACAGGTTGTTTACGTCGAGAAGGATTCCACAGCCGGTACGACGCGCGAGCTCGGCCAGGAACGCGGTCTCGCTCATCTCGCTCGCCCGGAATTGGACGTAGGCTGACAGATTCTCGATCAGGATCTGGCGCTTCAATTCATCCTGCACGCGGGCGATGCGCGCCGACATCACGTCAAGGGCCTCGCGGGTATACGGCAGCGGCAGAAGATCGTTGAAATGCACTCCATCGACCCGTCCCCAGGAGAGATGCTCGGAGACGAGCGCGGGTTCGACCCATTCGACGAGATGCTTCAATTTGGCGAGGTGGTCAAGCGCAAGTTCGTCGGCCGAACCGAGCGACAACCCCACTCCATGAAGACTGACGGGGTAGAGCTGCCTCGCCCTCTCCAGCAAGGCACGTGCAGGCCCTCCCGCCACAAAGAAATTCTCGCTATGGACCTCGAGAAAATCGAGGTCGGGACGGCTTTCCAGCAACTCCCGATAGTGGGGTTGCCGAAAGCCGATGCCAATTGAGTTCCTCTCCATAGCTCAGATCTCTCTGCCGGTGAGCATGGCCGGATCGAGCGCCTGGCGATCGGGGTCCGGCCGAAATCGATGATTCGAGGACGAGCCAGCAATGAATCAGCGAAGAATCAAGGAAGAATCAGGCTCACTTCTTCATCGCGTCTGCGGGGGCGGCCTTGCCGCCCATCTTCTCGCAGGTCCCCTTGGCCACATACTTCCAGTCGCCGGCGTCGCCATCTTTTTTCGCCTGACCGGCGCAGGAGTGCGAGCCGCTGACGCTTGCACAGTCATTCGCACCGGCCTTGGCGATCCCGAAGCACTTCTCTTTGGTCGGGTCGTCCGCAGCGTGGGCAGCCCCGCCTGTGGTCAATGCGGTCAATGTGAAAGCGGAAGCGAGCGCGCTACGGATGATGAGTTGCTTGTCCATGTGGATCTCCTTGGTGAATGGTGATGAGGATTTATTCCCCGAGCACTCTGTCGCCCGCGGGCCGGCATCCTTACAGAATTTTGCGCCGGTTCGTGGCTGCATGGCAAAAGCGTCGGGCGCTATGGCAGCACTTCGCCTCGTTGCTCGAGCGCAACTTCTCACGCCCGCCGCAAGAAGACCAGGTCCCACACACCGTGACCCAGACGCAGCCCGCGTTCCTGGAATTTCGTGCGGGGCCGCTCGACGAGCGGATTGGCCGGCAGTGCATAGCCTTCGGCGCTATTGGCAAGGCCGGGGGCGGCCGTAAGTACCTCCAGCATCTGTTCAGCGTACTCCTGCCAGTCGGTCGCGCAATGGATATAAGCCCCGGGCGCTAAGCGCTCTGTCAGCTGCGAGATGAAAGGCGGCTGGATCAGTCGGCGTTTGTGGTGGCGCGCCTTGTGCCAGGGGTCGGGGAAGAATATGTGAACACCGGCCAGAGATCCAGGCACGATCATGGACTCAAGGACCTCGACGGCGTCATGCTGCACAATGCGCAGATTGGTCAACTCGTGTGCTGCGATCTGCTTCAACAATGCGCCAACCCCCGGGGTATGCACTTCGATCCCGAGGAAGTTGACGTCCGTTCGCAAGCCGGCGATCACAGCGGTGGTCTCCCCCATGCCGAATCCAATTTCAAGGACAGTCGGCGCGGTGCGGCCAAAGACCTCGGCAAAGTCCAGAGGGCGGGGTTCATAGGGCAGGAGATAGCGCGGCCCGTCCTGGTCGAGAGCGCGCTGCTGCGCGGCAGAGATGCGCCCTGCTCTCGTCACGTAGCTCTTGATACGACGCGGAAACTCCCGTGACATCAGGTCTCTGGCCGGCCGATCATTCCGTCCGTTGGAGACGAGGGCGCCGCTCCGTAGGCCTTCTTCGGCATGCGCCCCGCGAGAAACGCAGCGCGACCGGCCTCAACTCCAAGCCGCATGGCACGCGCCATCAGGGCCGGCAGACGCGCGTGGGCCACGGCGCTGTTCAGGAGGACCCCCGCACATCCCAGTTCCATGGCGATGGCGACGTCCGACGCGGTTCCGACGCCGGCGTCCACGATCACAGGGACGCGGACCCGCCGCAAAATCAATTCGAGATTCCAGGGGTTCACGATCCCCATGCCTGAACCGATCAGCGAGGCAAGCGGCATCACGGCGACGCAGCCGACATCTTCCAGAACGCGCGCCTGGATCGGATCGTCGCTGCAATAGACCATCACCTCGAAGCCTTCGGCAACCAGTGTTTTCGCAGCCGCCACCGTCTCGGGCATGTTCGGATACAGACTCTCGGCATCCCCCAGCACTTCGAGCTTGACGAGGCGGTGGTCGTCCAGAAGCTCCCGGGCAAGGCGCAGGGTCCGGACCGCGTCAATTGCGCTATAGCAGCCTGCCGTGTTCGGGAGCAGGGTGAACTGCGACGGGGGCAGGTACTCCAGAAGGCTAGGCTGTGCGGGATCCTGGCCGAGATTGGTGCGGCGGATGGCCACCGTCACGATCTGGGCGCCACTGGCCAGGACCGCCTCGCGGGTCTCCTTGAAATCCCGATACTTGCCGGTACCGAGCAGCAACCGGGACGAGAACCGGCGCTCGCCGATCAAGAGCTCATCGGATCCATCCGGCATCTAACCTCCTCCTACCGCGACAACAATCTCCAGACGGTCCCCCGCTGCCAGCCGGGTTTCTGCATGGCGACTCTTTGGCACGATCATCCCATTGCACTCGACCGCGATGCGCTTGCCTTGCCAGCCGCGACTGGCAAGCAGCTCATGAATGGTACACGAGGCGAGCAGAAGCGCTTCGCCGTTCAGTTGGATCTGGATCACGGAACCCGCTCGCGACAAGAAATGGTGATTTTAGCGCGTTGGATGGCGCAGCGCCGGGCGCGCGATGCGACGCGCTGTGCTCGGCCCTATCGCAGAACCCAGCGCTGGGTCAGCAGGGCCAGGGGCGCGCTCACCAGCCCGCGCAGCACGGGGGGCAGATACAAGGGCTTGAGTAGCATCTTGATTGCCATGCCAGCTGGAAACTGCGCCCGGACCATGGCGCTGATCGCAGCGAGTTGGGTCCTAAACTCGGGACTTTCCTTGTGCAAGGTCGGGTGCGCACTCTGATAGGCGTGCCAGATCGCGATCTCAGCATCCTCTGAACGCAGCGCGCCGAGTCTTCTGACAAGCGCGGCCAGGATGCGTCGCCGACCCGGGCCCTCGAGCACGCGATACTTCAGGAAATACCGATAGAAGTGCTTGTAGTGGCGCACTTCATCGTTCTTGATCCGTCCGGCCAGATCTCTTAGCACCGGCTCTGGCGCGAATTGTTCGAGGGCGTGATAGTAGCCGGCCGTGCCCATCTCCACCACACAGCGTGCCGCCATCTCCAGGCAACGCGTCGGGGCCATCTCCTCCACCGTGCAAAGCTTGGAATACTCCGCAAAGAAATTCCGGTAGGCCGCATCCCAGTCGAATTCGGGCCAGACGGCCCGCACGTAGTCGCGCAGCGCCTGTCCATGCCGAACCTCGTCGCGCTCCCAGCCCGTGCTCAGCCAGCGGCCGACCTCCTCGTCTCCATCAAAGAACTGGATCAGGTTCTGCGTCGTGAGGTCGGAGAGGATCTCGACGAAAGAGGATGCTGCGAGGAGATAGAGGAGATCATCCCGGTGCCGGATCGAGTCGTGCATGATCGTGCCATAGGGAATTTCGGCGAGTCCCCAGGACGACGCAGTGGGTGAGGTTTCAATCATTTCTTGATCCTATGAAGCTGCACAGAAGCCGCCCGGGAGCCGAGCCGCGCGGCGATTACATGAAATAGACCCCCTTCTGGCCGTGAAGGTTTCACAAGCCGCGCCGAATCGAGGAGCGGGAACCTGGTCAGCAAGTTTTGGATAGCGGCAAGGCAGGCGGGCCCCGAGCCGTCCGGACCCAATCCAGTGGCAGCCAAGAAACGGTTAAGACGGCATGCAACACCCACGCGAGCGGCACCGTCCCACGGGCCTCGCAAGAAAGGGGTCTGAGCCCAGATACAGGATAATAGTGACGCAAGGCCGGTGTGTCGTCGATAGGCGGCGCCCTTGGCGGTGCTTCTGCCGGTATCTCCGGTAGACGCTCAGGCCGGCTCTGAAGGCAGGCTCCCAGCGTAGTTCTGACCAGCCCATCGAGACACCGGGGTGGTCCCCGGACCGGTGGGGGATGATCTGCCCCGCGATGAGAATGGCCAGACGCAGCGCTTGCCCTACCGAGCATCGCACGGGTAGCGCGACCTCACCTGGCAAAACCCCATGGGGAGACCACAGCCCACCAGTGGGCGCGGGTGCAACCCGGAGAGGGAAAGAGGCCTGTCGTTGCGGAACACGCCGAAGTCTTGGCAGGGTCCTAGCGGATGCGCTTAGCCCATGCTCTAGCCGGACGCCGTTTCGACCCGGGGCGGGCGGTGCAGGCGGGTCTTGAGTCTTAGAGCCGGCTGCTCCACGAGATGCCAGGACGCAAAGCCCACGAGGGCCGTCACCGCAGCGCTCACCATGAAGCCGAGCGCGATACCCAGTGCGTTGCCGGTCAGGGCAATCACCGTCTGCTGAACCAGGAATGCGTAGATGTAAACGCCATAGGAAGGGTCCCCGAAACGTCCCGCCTGCCGGAGATACGGTGTCGAGCGGCAGCCAAACGCGATCACCATTGCGGCCGTCGCCAGGGTGAAGCTCGCATAGCGATAGTGTGCGAGAAAGAGGCCCACGCACAGGAGCCCGAGCACGGCTAGCGAGCCCATGGCCCTTGGCTGCCAGACGTCCCGAAATCGGTACAGGCAAAGCCCCGACATGAAGAACAGCCCCAATTCAGTATTCCACCAGCGATCACCTCCGTGACGGGTGACATTCTCGACGTCGTAGAGGAAGAAGTAGTTGACCGCCATCATCATCCAGATCGCCAAGAGCGCAATACGGAACCGGACGAGGCCGAGAACGCCGAAGATCAGCAGAAACAGATACCAGCGCGCTTCCACTGCGAGCGTCCAGAGCGACCCGTTGATGAACGGCAGCGGATTGCTCGCGAAGACCCCAGGCAGGCGGTACTCGAAGGACAGCCACAGCAGACTCAGGAATTTTCGGGTCTGGGGATCGGTGAAGTACGCCTTCAGGTCCACCGTGGTCAGTAACGGAGCCCATACCAGCACCACCACGAGGCCCATGGCCGCAAGACCTGGCCAGATACGCAAAAAGCGGCGTGCCGCAAATCGCAGCGGATGCGGATCCTGCTCCCAGCTCTGAACCACAAGAAAACCGCTGATCGTGAAGAAGATGTTCAGCGCGAGGCCGCCCAAGGTCTGGTAACCTCCCAGGGCGGGCTGTGGCTGCCCGGTCAGGGAGTACTGGTGGCTAAACAGCACCATGTAGGCTGCGCCGATGCGCAGGAAATCGAAATTGTTCTTCGGGTGCACCACATCAGGGGCAGCGTTCATGCCGTGACGGCCTCGCGCTCGCCCGGGATTCTGCTTGGCTTGGCCGCCATCACGGTGCCTCGAGGCGCGACGTAAGCACACCCCTCAAAGCCTCGCGAGGGGACATCCCAGCCTCTTGCCCGTCCGAGGGTTTTACGGCGCACCGCCGGAGCGCTGTGGACTATCCGGGTGGTGGCAGGGGCTGGGAGCGGGGTCTTCATCGCTCGCAAGGATAGCGCGATCCGGCATCAAGAGGCGGCCCGCAGTCCCCTCCCCAAACGCTCGTGCCCGCAGCGTACATGAGCCCTGATTGCAACCCGAGACAAGCGCGAGCGCTGCGCGCGGCATGGTCCGGTCGGCAGCCGGCTCGTGGAGTCGGCTCGTTGGTGAACGCTTCGGTCTGTTGTAAAATCTTTCGAACTGCGGGTGTAGTTCAATGGTAGAACGGCAGCTTCCCAAGCTGCATACGACGGTTCGATCCCGTTCACCCGCTCCAACCTAGCGCTTGGCGCGTCGAAAGCCGGTCCAGCCCCCCTATGCCCTGTTCATGCCTCCTGAGTCCCATGACAGCCTGAGGGGGTGTTCGGACACCAGCAATCAATCTCGCGAAGACAAGATACAGAAGAAGTGCCACGGGCCGAACCACCTCGCATCGATGAGAGACTCGCTACCCCTACCGCTCGCAACCGGCACTGGAGCGGCTTTGAACGCGCACCGCTTGCCCGACGGCCAGCTGTTCTTTCTGCACATCCCCAAGACGGCCGGTTCAGCATTCGGACAGATCCTGCGAAACCAGTACGACGCCCGGGACGTCTGTCCCGCCCAGTTTCTGCCCGAATTTCTCGCCCTCCCGAAAGACGAGCGCTCCCGCTATCGGCTGGTCAGCGCCCACCTCGGGAGCGATGCATTGGCGATGGTCGACGGATCACCGACAGCGATCACGCTGCTACGCGATCCGATCGAGCGCGTCCTGTCCCTGTACGAATACCAGCTCCATTTCTTCAGGGAGTTCGGCGCGGAGCACAGCAACGAGGTTCTCGCCGACTATCAAAAGCGTACAGAGAGCCAAGTACACAGGGGCATCGAGGCCTTTCTCGAGAGCCCAGAAGAGCATGTCCGTGCGGCACTCGCCAATACCCAGGCACGCTATGTCGGCGGGAGCAACCCGCTCGGACCGGGCGTCGTCGAATCGGAGGACGCACTGCTCGAGCGCGCCACATCAGAGCTTGAGGGACTCGCCTTCGTCGGGATCGTTGAGCGGATGCAGGAATCGCTGGACCTGTTCTCGTATCGCTTTGGCGTCTATCCGCAGCGTAATGTCGAGGTCAATACCACGCCCTCAAGGCGCCAGAAGACGCCCTGGCCGGCTGCGATTCTCGAGCGGATCGCAGCCCTGAACCGCGTCGACATTGAGCTTTATCGACGGGCCATCGACCTCTTTGAGCGCCGGCACGAGGCCATGCGTGCCGATCTTGCGCGACGATTTCCGGCAGCCGCGCTGCCGTCGACCGGCGGTGCCACGCGAGCGGCAGGAGGCGATGGGCAAGCGGCGCTTCTGGAGTGCCGGCTCAATGCTCACTATGAGTCGTGCTATCGCGAGCGCGGCGTTCCGCGCGTGAAAAGCCTGAATCGAACCTTGGCGTTCGGGCCACTTGGCAACGGCTGGCAGGCCTGGGAAGGCAGCCCGGAACGCGGCTATCGCTGGACTGGCCCGGGCCACGAATCGACCCTCGATCTGCCGCTTGCAACTGAGCGCTCGGTGCGCATTTCAATGCGGATCGGAGATATTGCGTCCTGGGAGATACTGAAAAGTCTAAGGCTCACCGTCAATGGCCGCGAGATCGTCCTGCGCCGGATCAGCTTGGGGCCGCGGTGGCACTGGATCACAGGTCATGCTTCGGCGGCCCAACTCGCCTCAGAAAAACCTTTCACGCGCATTGTCCTGCACGTCTCCAAGACGCTCGCAGCCCCGGTGTTCCGCAAAAAAACGCGTGATACGCGGGTCCTCGGACTTGCGGTCAAGTGGATCCGGATCGAACCGCTCGGGTCCTGAGATATAAGAGGGCACACGCGACCTCACCTGTGGCTCACCTCGGGCTCACCCCGGGCCCAGATCGGGCTCCGATGGGGCTGGGGACGCAGGGTCGTCCGAGCGCCGCTCGGCACCAACTGTCCTGCGCAACCGACCGCGTGCCTGCAGATACTCGATGATGCGCTGGGCGGCCTCGTCTGCTCCATCATCGACGGTCCGTAGGTGGATCTCGGCGTGCTCAGGGGGCTCGTAGGGAGAGTCCAGACCGGTAAAATTGCGCAGTTCGCCGCGACGGGCCTTGCGGTAGAGACCCTTGGGATCGCGGGCTTCGGCCACCGCAAGCGGTGTGTCCACGAAAACCTCGATGAACTCGTCGGGGCTCACCAGGGCCCGCGCCATGCGGCGCTCGCTGCGAAACGGTGAGATGAACGATACCAGCGTGAT
This sequence comes from Burkholderiales bacterium, assembly GCA_003136595.1. GTDB lineage: Bacteria > Pseudomonadota > Gammaproteobacteria > Burkholderiales > Burkholderiaceae_D > BOG-994. The sequence goes on along the minus strand of PLEY01000176.1, from coordinate 37,130 downwards.
GAGACCGGCATCCACCATGAGGCGTGCCACCTCTGCGACACGTCGGATGTTCTCGACCCGGTCCGCATCGCTAAAGCCCAGATCCTTGTTGAGTCCATGGCGGACGTTGTCGCCATCGAGCAGATAGGTATGGTAGCCGAGGCTATAGAGGCGGGCTTCGAGCAGGTTCGCGATCGTCGACTTGCCTGCGCCGGACAATCCGGTAAACCAGATGATGCAGGCGCGCTGGCCCATGCGCAGGCAGCGCGCCGCCTTGTCGACATCCACGGCCTGAAGGTGGATGTCATGCACGCTCGAGAGGCCCCGTCTCAATTCGCACATCCCCAGAACCTGCGTGCTGCTCGGGTCGAGCAGCGTGCAGTAAGCGGTGGCCGGATTGATGTCGACGGGATCAAAAGCAATCGGGTGGGCCGTCACCAGGTGAACCACGCCCGTCATACCGGGCTCGAGACGCTTGGCAAGCGAGCCTTCGGGCTGGTCCCCAACGCTGTGCGCACGGATTTCAGTGATCGTCACCGGCAGCGCGAAGCGGCCCAGCGAGAGTAGATATTTGCGACCAGCAAGGAGAGCCTGAGCGCCGCTCGCGGTGATGGCGGCCTCGAACTGGTCAGCGCACTCGGCGGGCCGATCGCTGGCACATAACAGATCGCCAGGCTCGGCGCCGATCGCCCCCTCGAAGGTCACGAGGACGACCTGCCCGACCCGGGCTTCGTCAATAGTCCGGCCTTCACGGGCCAGCGCGCGGACCGTGAGCGGTGCGCCGGTGCCAGGGCGGCACACGAGGCTTGCTCCGGGCCGAAGCATGCCGCTTAGCACCTCGGCCACGCAAGCCGCTCCAGACGCCATGTCAGAGCCTTCGACCCGAAGCCTGAGCGGCCCGGTGCCACTTTCTTGCGCGAGGGCGGAGGCGGGCCCGGGGGGTGCCACGCCATCGTGGAGCGGGGTGCGCGTCATCCAAGGCTCTCCGAAGCTAGCGATGAGAACCGGTCCGCGCGCGAGGGGTCTTTGGCGCTGGTTGCGGCCGGATTCCGTTGGCACAGTCTAGCAAACCCGGGGCCTCGCGCCGCGTCCAGGCAAAGACCGTTCCTGTTCCGGGCACCTCGCCCGCGCAACCCGGGCCTTTCGTCCCTGCGTCGTGCACACCGTGGGGCGTTGCTGGTTTGTTAGAATTCCGGGGCCTGTTCCAAGCAGCCTGTCGCCTCATGGCGCAGTTTGTCGCCCCGACCTTGTCTGAGCGGCGACATTCTTGGACAGTCTCTCTGGAAAGTCTATGGATATTGAAACCGCACGCTTTAACATGATCGAACAGCAAATCCGTCCCTGGGATGTGCTCGACCAGCGCGTCCTTGACCTGCTTGGCGTCATCAGACGTGAGGACTTCGTCCCCACGGCCTACCGCGCGCTCGCCTTTGTCGACATGGAGATTCCGCTCGCTGGGGGCGAGAGCATGTTTGCCCCGAAGCTTGAGGCGCGCCTGTTGCAGGAACTCGAGGTCAAGCCCTACGAGACCGTGCTCGAGATCGGGGCCGGCAGCGGCTACATGGCCGCCTTGTTAAGCCGCCAGGCGCAATCGGTGCTGACGATCGAGATCGCGCCTGAACTCGAGCGCATGGCCGCGTCGAACTTGGAGCGCGCAGGCTGCACCAATGCCCAGGTCCAGGCAGGCGACGGGGCACGCGGTTGGGAGCCGGCAGGGCCGGTCGACATCATCATGGTCTCGGGTTCCCTGCCCCTCGTGCCGCAGTCTCTCCTGGATCAGCTGAAAATCGGTGGCAGGCTCTGCGCCATCGTGGGCGATGCACCCGTCATGTCGGCGGAAATCTTCACCCGGATCACGTCGACGGCGTGGGAAAACGTCAAGCTTTTCGAGACGTTCGCGAAACCGCTACGCAATGCGGTGCAACCCTCACGCTTTGAGTTCTGACATGAAGACCATCAGCCCGACTGCGCTCGCGCAATGGCTCCTCGACGCCGATACGGCCCGGGCGCGTCCCCAACTGCTCGACGTGCGCGAGCCCTGGGAATACGAGACCTGTCACCTGGCCGGCTCGATTCACGTACCGATGGGAGAGATTCCGGCACGCGTCGCAGAGGTCGATCCGGATTTGCCGGTGGTCTGCATCTGCCACCATGGCGCACGCAGCGCCCAGGTCGCCTTCTTTCTCGAGAGCCAGGGTGTCCGAGACGCCTTCAATCTCAGTGGTGGCCTCGAGGCCTGGGCCTTGCAGGTCGATCACTCCTTTCCGCGCTATTAGCCGCCCATGACCGTTCTCCCCCTTCGAAAGCGAGCCGCCTGATGGGCATCCTCGAGCGCACTGCCTTACACACCCTGTCACTCGCAGTGTTCGGCACGGCCCTCGTCCAGCCTGCAGCCAGCGCCGATCTATGGCAGTACTATGGCGAGGCCCTGACCCATGACGCGACCTTCGCCTCGCAGCGTTCGACTCTCGAGGCGAGTCTTGAGAAGCAGCCCCAGGGACTGTCGCAATTGCTTCCCCAGATCGGCGTCAACGCGACGGAATCCTACAACAGCACCGTCATCGTCGAGCCTCCCCTGCCGACCTTCGGCCTGTCCTACCCATCGCGCGCCTTTGGAGTGCAGCTCACGCAGCCGCTATTTCGCTGGGACCGCTACCAGCAATATGAACAGTCGAAACTACAGATCACCCTTGCCGAGGCGCAGTTCGTCCAGGCCCAGCAGGATCTGATCGTGCGCGTCGCTCAGGCCTACTTCGACGTACTCCAGGCCGAGGACAACATCACATTCCTGACTGCCCAGAAGGAAGCGATCAGCGAGCAACTCGCCTCCGCCGAGCGCAATTTCGAGGTGGGAACGGCGACCATCACGGATACCAAGGAGGCGCAATCGCGTTATGACCTGGCGATCTCGCAGGAGATCGCCGCGCAAAGCGATCTTGAAGTCAAACAATCGGCGCTCGAGCAGATCATCGGCCGGCCACCCGCAGGTCTTGCCCATCTACGCCAGGGGATCTCGCTGGGCAACCCCGATCCGGCGCGGGTCGATGCCTGGATCGGGGCCTCGGAGACGGGTAATCCGGGTGTGATCCAGTCCGAGGCCTCGCTGCAGATCGCCCAGCGCCAGATTGAGGTGAATCGCGCCGGCCACTATCCGACTGCCGACCTCGTGGCAGGCCGCCAGTTCAGCCGCTCGCCCACGTCGATCATCCCGCCTGCGATCGGCAGCACGGCGACCAATACGATCGGGGTGCAGGTGAGCATTCCCATCTTCTCAGGGGGCTACACCTCGAGCAAGGTGCGCGAAGCGGTGGACCTTAGGGGCAAGGCCGAGAACGACCTCGAGGCGGCCAAGCGCAGCGCCGTGCAGTCCGCGCGGCAGTCGTTCGTGGGGGTGACGAGCGGACTCGCCCAGATCAGGGCGCTCGAAGCGGCCGAGCGCTCGAGCGAAAGCTCGCTGGAGTCCAACAAGGTAGGCTATCGGGTCGGAGTGCGTATCAATATCGATGTCCTGAACGCCCAGCAGCAGCTGTTCTCGACACAGCGCGATCTTGCGAAGGCGCGCTACGACACCCTGATGAACAGCCTGAAGCTAAAGAGCGCAGCCGGCATGCTCGGCGAGCATGACCTGCAGATCATGAACGCCTTGCTCGAACACTGAGTCGCCCTGCGGCTAGACTGGAATGAGCGGCAGCAGCCGCTCCACCGTGCGCTCGGTAGCCCCCCGGTGCACACACGCAAAGCGCTCCGCGCGCTCGGCCATGTCCCGGCGCGCATCGGGGCTGGCGAGCAGCCGCGTGGCCGTCTCCATCAATTCGGGCGCATCGGCCACGCGCACGGCCGCGCCGGCGGCAATCGCATCGTCGGCGGCCTGAGCGAAGTTGAAGGTGTGAGGACCGACGATGACGGGGCAGCCGACCGCGCAGGCCTCGATCAGGTTCTGGGTGCCGAAGGGCAGTAGACCCCCTCCCACATACGCCAGATCCGCCGCGCCATAGTAGGCGAACATCTCCCCCATCGAATCACCCAGCCAGACGCGCGTGGCCGGTGCGACGCGCCTGCCATCGCTGCGGCACTGGTAGGCAAATCCGTGTGAGCGCAGAAGGCCCGCCACCTCGCCAAAGCGCTGCGGATGCCGCGGCACGAGGACCACGAGAGTCGATTCGGGCAGTCCGGCCGCCCCGAGCGCTGCGAGCAGGAGACTTTCCTCGCCCTCGCGCGTGCTGGCGCAAAGCAGCACCAGGCGCCCGCCGATGCGCATCCGAAACTGCGCGGCCAGATCGAGCTGGGCGGTGGGCACAGCGACATCGAATTTGAGGTTGCCAGTCGTCCAGATCCGCACTCCCCCCAGGTTCGCAAAGCGCTCTGCGTCCGCCGCGGACTGGGCAAGGATTGCGGCAAGTCCGGCGAGCGCCGGGCGCGCCAGCGCTGCAAAACGCAGCGCCCGTCGTTCCGAACGCGCCGACAGCCTCGCATTGGCAAGCACCATCGGGACCCCAAGCCGCCCTGCCTCGGCCAGCAGGTTCGGCCAGAGTTCGGTCTCCATCAGGATCCCGATCGCCGGGCGCACGCCGGCAAGAAAGCGCCGGCTTGCGCCCGGATAGTCGTAAGCCAGGTAGCGCCGCTCGACCCGGTCGCCAAACAGCTGCACCGAGGTGGCCCGGCCGGTTGGCGTGGTGTGGGTGAGGAGAATGCGGCGCTCCGGCCATGCCCGTTCGAGCGCTTCAATGAGCGGCTGGGCGGCGCGGGTCTCACCGACCGAGACGGCATGAATCCAGATACAACCTGGCGCCGCCGCGGTCTGGCGACCGCGCGCAAAGCGCTCGTTCCAGTGCAGCCGATATTCCGGCTGGCGGAGTGAGCGGTACAGGAGGTAGATCACGATCCACGGTGTGGCGAGCCACAGCGCCATGGTGTACACGAGGCGCGCCCACGAGCCATCACGCACAGGCCAGCACCCCAAGGCCCACCAGGGCTCCGATGACCTCGGACACACGCGGCTGGCGCTTGTTCTCGCCAAGACTGACCGCGCGCGCGCTCCAGTAGGGCGCATAGCGCCAGCGCGGAGTCGCACCGAAGAGTGCTATGGTCGGAACGTCGAGGGCGGCGGCGAGATGGGTCAGGCCCGTGTCAACGCCCACCACGAAGCAGGCCCGAGCCAGAAGCGCCGCCGCCTCGGCCAAAGGGAGCCGCGGAGCGACCAACGCAGCAGGTTGTCCTCGCGCCAGATCGAGGGCGGCCTGGTACTCCAGGTCACTGCCATGGGGCAGCACGCATGTCAGTCCCTGCGCTGCGAGCGCAGCCATCAAGGCCTGCCACTCGGCCGCGGGCCACGACTTCTCCGGCCGCGAGGTCGCGTGCAGGAGTACACAATAGGGTTGCTCGGGGAGCCATTCGAAGCGCGTGACAGGCGGGCTCAACCCAAAGCGGGGTCCGCCCGACACCGCATAACCCATGGCCTGAGCGGCCAATGA
>PLEY01000176.1:28026-31609 GCA_003136595.1 Burkholderiales bacterium | reverse complement strand
GGAATGACCCGATTCACGCGCTGATGCATGCGCGGGAGATCGGCATAGGCTTCCTCGACGACCCAGTCGATGACGGTGTCGGGGCGGGCCTCCAGGATGTCTTCGACGATCGGAAGATTGTGAACGACGTCTCCGAGCGAGCTTGTTTTTATGATCAGAACACGGGACATTTTTGCCCAGATGCGGTCGGGACCCACTCGCGTACAATTGAGAATTCGCGACCATTTTAGTGCAAGGATGGACCAACGTCCCCCGCTCTCGGCGGTCCTCATCACCTACAACGCCGGCACGCTCCTCTCCGAATGCCTGGCATCGCTGGCATTTGCCAGCGAGATCGTGGTCGTCGATGCCGGCAGCACCGATGACACCCTGGGCATCGCCAGGCGCCATGGGACCCGCATGATTCATCATGAGTGGGCAGGTTATGGCCCGCAGAAGCGCTTTGCGGTGGAGCATGCTTCCCATGACTGGGTGCTTTGTATCGATGCGGATGAGCGTGTGCCCCCCAGTCTTGCGCAGGCGATTCTCGAGCGGATCTCGAAGGCGCGGCACTGGGCGTTCGAGATTCCGCGGGCCAATTTCTTTCTGGGACAATACTTGCGACATGGCGAAGGCTATCCGGACTGGAGTTTGCGCCTGTTCCATCGCCGGCATGCGCAGTGGAGTGACGACTCGGTCCACGAAAAGGTGCTCGCAACCGGTGCCGTCGAGCGCATCCGCAATGCCGGTGCGCTCCTGCACCACTCGGCCGACTCGCTTGAGACCTATCTCGAGAAACAGAACCGCTACACGACCCTGCAGGCAGAGAACCTGCACGCCAGAGGCGAGAGCGCCGGGCTCGCGCGCATCGTGTTCTCTCCGGTGCTGCGCTTCTTGAAGTTCTACCTGATCCGGGGGGGGTTTCTCGATGGCCTGCCTGGTCTGGTCCACGTTGGCATCGGCTGCTTCAACAGTTTCGTGAAGTACGTCAAATTGCGCGCCTTGCGCGACGAGCGGCCATGAGAATTCTGCTGACGGGCGCCGCCGGATTCATCGGCTACTTCACGGCACAGCGCCTCGTCGCGCGCGGCGATACCGTGGTCGGCCTTGACAATCTGAACGAGTATTATTCTGTGGCCCTGAAGGAGGCGCGTCTCGCTCGCCTTCTGCCCCTGCCGGGCTTCNNGGGGTGCGCTACTCGCTGAAAAATCCGCTCGCCTACGTGGAGAGCAACCTCCTCGGCTTCACCAATATCCTCGAGGCCTGCCGCAACGCCGGCATCGGGCATCTCGTTTATGCGAGCACCTCGAGCGTCTATGGGGGCAACACCAAGCTGCCCTTTGGCGAAAGTGATCCGGTCGATCATCCCGTGAGTTTCTATGCGGCCACGAAGAAGGCCAATGAATTGATGGCCCATGCCTACAGCCACCTCTACGCGCTGCCCACGACCGGGCTGCGCTTTTTCACCGTATATGGGCCCTGGGGCCGACCGGACATGTCACCGATGCTCTTCGCCCACGCCATCATGGAGGGCCGCCCGATCGAGGTTTTCAATGGCGGCGACATGGCGCGCGACTTCACCTATGTGGAAGACATCGTGGAGGGGGTGGTACGCATTGTCGATCACCCGGCCGCACCCGATCCGTCGTTCGATCGCGCCGCTCCCGACGCGGCCTCGAGCACGGCGCCCTACCGGATCTACAACATTGGCGGCCAGCGCAGCATCAACCTCCTCGACTACATCGCAACCCTCGAGAAGGTCCTCGGTCACACGACCACAAAGGTCATGCTGCCCATGCAGGCTGGCGACGTCAAGACAACCTTCGCCGACACCTCGCGCATCGAGGCGGCCGTGGGCTTTACCCCGGGCACAGCCCTTGAGGACGGACTGCGCATTTTCGCCGACTGGTTCAAGAGCTACTACCGGTACTCCTAGTGCCCCTGCTCCTCGCGATCAGAACGGCAGGCGGGCCGTGGGCATCACCGACTCGATGACGCTCTTGAAGTCGCCCTGGATGCGCGCGAGGGCTGTCTCGGAATCCGCCTCGAAGCGCAGCACCACCACCGGCGTCGTATTCGACGAACGGGCGAGTCCAAAACCATCGGCGTACTCCGCCCGCACACCATCGATGAGCGCCACCTCGGTCGCACCGAGCTCCCGAAACCGTGCTGGCGCCTTCTCCTGCAGCGCGCTGATGAGCGCGTAGTTCTCGCCCTCGGCCAGACGCATCTGCAACTCGGGCGTGCTGATCGAATTGGGCAGCCCGTTCAAGAGCGCCGAGGGGTCGGTCCCGCGTCCCTTTGCAGCGGCCACGATTTCGAGCAGCCGCGCGCCGGCATAAAGGCCGTCGTCAAATCCATACCAGCGATCCTTGAAGAATACGTGACCGCTCATCTCGCCGGCGAGCGGCGCACCCGTCTCGCGCAACTTCGCCTTGATGAGGGAATGCCCGGTCTTCCACATGAGGGGCGTACCGCCGTGCTGTTTCACCCAGAGTGCGACGTTACGCGTGCATTTCACGTCGTAGATGATGGTGCCACCCGGATTGCGCGAGAGCACGTCCGCTGCAAAAAGCATCAACTGCCGGTCCGGATAGATGATCTGACCATCCTTGGTCACGACACCCAGGCGGTCGCCGTCGCCGTCAAAGGCAAGTCCGATTTCGGCGTCCGTGGTCCGCAGGCACTCGATCAATGCCTCGAGATTCTCCGGCTGCGCGGGATCCGGATGATGATTGGGAAACGTCCCGTCCACATCACAGAACAGCTCCGTGACCGTACACCCGAGGCGCCGGTACAGTTCGCCCGCAAAGGCTCCCGCCACGCCGTTGCCGCAGTCGATCGCGATCCTCAAGGGCTCAGAGAGTTTGACGTCGGCCAGGATGCGATCAAGATAGGCCCCGCGGATATCGTGGGTCGAGTAGCGACCCGCACCACTCGCCAGGGCGCCGCTCATGATGCGCTGATAAAGGGCCTGGATCCGCTCGCCGTGGATGGCTTCATCGGCGACGACCATCTTCAGGCCGTTGTACTCGGGGGGATTGTGACTGCCTGTCACCATCACCCCGCAATGGGTGTTGAGCTCGTAGGCTGCGTAGTACATCATTGGCGTGGCGACCATCCCCAGGTCGATCACGTCGAGGCCAGCGCTCTGGATTCCGTTTGCGAGTGCGCTCGCAAATGCCGGGCCCGAGAGTCGCCCGTCGCGACCAATCACAAAACTCGTCTGTCCGAGCGCGCGCGCGTCGGTGGCTATGGATTGACCCACGGCCCGCACGGCGTCTTCGGTGAGCGTCTCGCCAACGATGCCACGGATGTCGTAGGCCTTGAAAATGGAGGAGGCTATCTTGGTCATGGCGTCTCGGGTGTGCTTTGCAGTGGGTGACCCGACAGGGCGATCTAATCGGGCTGTCGTCCTCTCAGTTTACCAAGCCAGACCCAGACCCGGCCGCCAGGTGCCCGCCAGGAGTGCGGAAACTTCGGGCGGTGCGGGCACTCCGGATTTACCCCGCGAGCGGGACTTCGGCGAGCAAGCCCCTCCCCTCGGAGCGCTGTTTTTTGAGGGAATCCGCTAATTCCTCCGGGTTTACCCTAGGGATGGACG
>PLEY01000176.1:0-28014 GCA_003136595.1 Burkholderiales bacterium | reverse complement strand
TTTGTGACAGGGGGGGCCGGCTTCATTGGTGCGAATTTCATCCGCCACTGGCTTATGAGCCGTGCAGAAGCCGTCCTGAACGTCGATTCCCTGACCTACGCCGGCAATCTGGAGAATCTCGCCGGACTTGAGACTCCGGAAGGCGGAGAGGTGCCTTACCAATTCTCCCAGACGGATATCTGCGACACCGCAGCCATCGGCGAGCTTCTAGCCACCCACAAGCCCCGTGCGATCGTGCATTTCGCCGCGGAGAGTCACGTCGATCGCTCGATCCATGGTCCTGCGGAGTTCATCCGGACCAATATCAACGGCACTTTCTCACTCCTTGAGGCGGTGCGAAAAGCCGCCTCGTCCACGCTGGACGGATCGATGCGCCCTTTGCGCTTTCTGCATGTCTCAACCGACGAGGTCTATGGCTCGCTCGGCCCGGACGATGCGCCCTTCAAGGAATCGACGCCGTACGCACCCAACAGTCCCTACTCCGCGTCCAAGGCGGCCTCGGACCATCTGGTACGGGCCTACTTCCATACCTATGGCNNCGGAATGTGCGGGATTGGCTTTACGTCGCAGACCACTGTGCTGCGATCATGCGCGTCCTCGATGCAGGTCGCGCCGGCGAGACCTACAACATTGGCGGCTTGAACGAGAGAACCAATATCGAGGTCGTCCGAACTCTATGCGGCCTGCTCGATGAATTGCGACCCAGGGTTCATGGGCGTTATGCGGACCAGATCGTGTTCGTGACCGATCGGGCCGGTCACGATCGCCGATATGCGATCGATGCGAGCAAAATCACCTCCGAACTCGGCTGGACCCCCAAGGAAAGCTTCGAGACGGGGATTCGGAAGACGGTGGCGTGGTACCTCGAGAACGGCGATTGGGTGCGCCACGTCAAGGACGGCTCCTATCGCGAATGGATCGACCTTAACTACGCACGGACCTGAGCATGCCAACTCCTGTGACGAAAGGCATCATCCTCGCGGGGGGCTCGGGCACACGACTTTATCCGGTCACGCAGGTGGTCTCGAAACAGCTCCTGCCGGTCTATGACAAGCCGATGGTGTACTACCCCTTGACGACCCTGATGATGGCGGGCATCCGTGACGTGCTCGTCATCTCCACGCCTGCCGATACGCCGCGTTTTGCCGAATTGCTCCGCACGGGCAGCCAGTGGGGCCTGAATATCCAGTACGCCATCCAGCCCTCGCCGGACGGCTTGGCCCAGGCCTTCATCCTCGGGCGCGAGTTCATCGGTGCGGATCCGGCCGCCCTCATCCTGGGTGACAACATCTTCTACGGACATGATCTGGCAACCCAGGTTGAGCGCGCCCGAATGCGTCTGGGCGGTGCCACAGTCTTTGCCTACCGGGTCAATGACCCCGAACGCTATGGCGTGGTCGAATTCGACGCCGAGGGCGCGGCCATCTCGCTGGAGGAGAAGCCCGCGGTTCCACGCTCGAACTATGCTGTGACCGGCCTCTATTTCTACGACAATTCGGTCGTTGAAGTCGTGCGCGAGATCAAGCCCTCAGCGCGTGGCGAGCTTGAGATCACCGACGTCAATCGCCACTACCTCGAAAAGGGTACGCTGTCGGTGGAGATTCTCGGGCGCGGCATGGCTTGGCTGGACACGGGAACCCACGAATCCCTGCTCGAGGCCGCATCCTTCATCGAGACCATCGAGAAGCGCCAGGGTCTGAAGGTGGCCTGTCCCGAAGAGATCGCCTATCGGGCCGGCTGGATCAGCGCGACGGAAGTCGAAGCACTCGCCAATCCACTGCGCAAGAACGAATACGGGCAATACCTGCTGAGGCTCCTGCGCGAGCCCATTGTCCCCCGCTAAGCCAGGACCCAAGACCATGCAGGCCACTTCGACCGTACTCCCGGAGGTAGTCATCCTCGAGCCCAAAGTGTTCGGGGATGAGCGGGGATTTTTTTTCGAGAGCTTCAACGCGCGGACGTTTCGTGATGTGACGGGCGTGAACTGCGAATTCGTACAGGACAATCACTCACGCTCCATCCATCAGGTGCTCCGCGGCCTGCACTACCAGCTCGAGCATCCCCAGGGAAAACTCGTGCGGGTGGTCGCGGGCGAAGTGTTCGATGTCGCGGTTGATATCAGACAGAGTTCGCCGCGCTTTGGCCGCTGGGTCGGGGTGGAGCTCTCGGCCCAGAACAAGCGCGAGCTCTGGATTCCGCCGGGCTTCGCGCACGGTTTCCTCGTGATCTCCGAAAGCGCCGAGTTCCTCTACAAGACGACCGACTACTGGCACCCCGAAGACGAGCGCTCCATCCGGTGGGATGACCCGGAAATTGGCATCGAGTGGCCCGCAGTCGGGGGAGTGCCGATCGTCTCGAAAAAGGACGCCAGTGCATCGTTTCTCGCAAACGCGGCGGTATTCCCGTGAAGATCCTCGTAACCGGTGCCAACGGTCAGCTCGGCTGGGAACTGTCACGCTGCCTGCGGCCGCTGGGCCAGGTCATTGCGCTCGACCGGCGCGCGGCTGATCTCGCGCAACCCGATACGCTGTCTGCGCTCGTGGCCGACACTGAACCGGATGTCATCGTCAACGCGGCCGCCTACACGGCAGTCGACAAGGCTGAAGCCGAGGAAGATCTGGCAACGCGGATCAATGGGCGGGCGGTCGCGGTCCTGTCCGAGGCAGCCCGACGCCGGGGCGCGCTCTTCTTTCACTACTCCACTGACTATGTCTTCGCCGGTGACAAGGTCGGCGCCTATCTTGAGGAGGATGCGACTTCGCCCTTGAATGCCTATGGGCGCAGCAAACGCGCCGGGGAGGAAGCGCTCCTCGAAGCGGGAGGAGACTGGCTTGCCCTGCGCACCACCTGGGTTTACGCCGCACGCGGTGGCAATTTCCTGAGGACCATGCTGCGCCTTGCCCGGGAACGCGAGACCCTGCGCGTCGTGGCCGATCAGATTGGCGCCCCGACCAGCGCGCGCTGGCTTGCCGAGACCAGCGCCTTCGTCATCGATCGGGCACTGGGCGAGAGGCGCCGGGGCGCATTCCAGTCAGGAATCTATCATTGCTCCGCGGCCGGGCAGGCAAGCTGGTTCGAGTTCGCGGAGGCGATCATAGCCCGTGCACGGGAGCGGCTGGGCCCCGGGGCGATCAAGACCGTACGGATCGAGCCGATTGCGAGCTCAGCATATCCCGTGCCCGCGCGCCGTCCGCACAACTCGCTGCTCGACATGACGCGGTTCGAGGAGCGCTTTGCGCTGCATCGTACGGATTGGCGCACGTCGCTGGACCTCGTTCTCGATGAGCTCCTGCCGGGAGCCGCGGGGTGATGGCGGCCCGGTTTGCGGTTGTGTTTTGGGCCCAGTTTGCGGCCCTGCATGCGACTTACTCGCAGGGTTGCCCGCGGCGATGACGCCACGAGCAGCGGGCCGCCCACGTCGCTTTCAGGACGTCCTGCGCCCCTGGATCGTCGGTGGGGGGCGACGCCTCGTGCGGCTACTCCCCCTGGGCCCCGAGACCCGCAGCCGACTCGTGCTCGCCTCCTACCGGAACCTCGGCGGACTGCTGCGCGGCTTGCCGCAGTTCGAAAGGTGGCGCCTTGCCGAGGAGCGATCCCACCGGGTCCATGAGCCCCTGGCTGGCGCCGCCCTCGACAATGCTCTGCAGGGTCTGAGATTCACGCCGACCCAGGCGCCGGAAGTCAGCGTCATCATTCCGTGCTATGGACGGCTCGACTACACGGTGGGGTGCCTCGACTCGATCGCCCGCCATCGCCCACAGGTGTCATTCGAGATCATCGTGGCCGAAGACGCCTCGGGTGATCCCGAGATCAGTCGGCTGGCATCGGTACCAGGCCTGCGCTTTTTCGAAAACGTGGAAAATCTTGGATTTCTGCGCTCGTGCAATCGGGCGGCGCAGAGCGCCCGTGGCACTTTTCTCTGCTTTCTGAACAACGACACTGAGGTGGCGGATGGCTGGCTCGACCGGATGGTCGAGCTCATGTGCCGGGTTCCGGACTGTGGCCTGGTCGGCTCCAAGCTGCTGTTTGCCGACGGCAGTCTCCAGGAGGCTGGCGGGGTCATCTGGAGCGATGGCACGGGTTGGAATTTCGGCCGTAACGACGATCCCGATCGCCCGGAATACAATTATGTGCGGGAGGTCGACTACTGCTCCGGCGCCTCGATCCTGCTGCGCCGTGCGCTTTTTGAGCGCCTCGGTGGATTTGACACGCGTTATGCTCCTGCCTACTTTGAGGACTCCGACCTCGCCTTCTCGGTGCGCGCCGCGGGGCTGCGGGTGCTCTACCAGCCGACTTCGGTCGTGGTGCACGTCGAGGGTGTCACCTCGGGTACGGATGCGAATTCCGGGGTCAAGGCCTTTCAGGTCACAAATCGCCACAAGTTCGTTGAGAAGTGGGCAAGTCGCCTGCGATCCCATCGTCCACCAGGCATCGATCCATGGCGGGAACGCGATCGCCAAGCGTGGCTGCGCGTTCTTGTGATCAGTGATCGAACACCAGAGGCCCCCCCCGGGAGCCCGTCCATGCATATCCTCGGCGCTCTGGGATGCAAGGTGAACTTTCTGCCGACCGACCTTGCGATCGTGCCCGACAGCACGGCGGTACTGCAGCAAGCGGGTATCGAATGCCTCTACCAGCCGTACTGCCTGACACCTCGAGACTATCTGCGGGAGCATGGTTCGGAGATTGATCTGGTCGTGCTCGAGCCGATCGGGCATTTGGCGTCTCCGCACGCAGATATCAGGAAGTATTGTAGGCGGGCGAAAATAGTCCTAAGTATCGTAGAGTCACGGGAGGTAGATGGCGATGGGACACTGCGTGCGTTGCATGTGATGCGGGACGATGGGATGCCTCCGGGCGCTGCGCTGGTCGAAGCCGCACGCGGGGTTGATGGCGTCGTCACGTCCGCGCAGGGCCTCGCAGACCGGCTGCACGCGCTCCGNNTTGGTCCAGATCTGCTGATACACACTGTCACCTGCTCGGCGAGGGTGCCCGGGCTTGGACCGGATCGGCTCGAGTGGTCGAGGCTGCTGCAGGAGCTGGGATTGGGCCTGCCGCCCGATCCCGGGCCGACCTAGCCCGGTCGATGGAACCAGTGGTTACAACACTTCATTTCAACCAGGGGATAGCTCTTGAATTTTGTTAGGCGCCGCGAAGTAAAGTCTATCCAGCAGCCGTTGGGGGCAGCAAGTGCGCGCCGGGGGAGGTTTTGTCCATGAATCCGGTGCGGGTTGGTGCGCGCGCACCACTACGCCTGGGTTTTGCCGGTGGGGGGACCGATGTCGAGCCCTACGCCTCGCTCTACGGTGGCCAGATACTGAATGCAACCATCAACCGATACATTTACGCCTACCTTGAGCGCAGGGACGATGGGCAGGTCTCGTTCGCCGCGGCCGACCGAGGTCTCCACTGGACTGGTCCCATCGAGAGGCTCGCTGAAGTCCCTCTGGATCTACAGCTGCATGCGGCGGTGTACCGGCGTATCGTCCTGCAGTTCCTGGAAGACCGTCCCCTGGCCATAAAACTTTCGACGATCGCCGAGGCGCCACCGGGCTCCGGTCTCGGAACGTCCTCGACCCTCGTGGTCTCCATGGTCCAGGCTTTCACCGAACTGCTTTCGCTGCCCCTTGGGGAATATGAGATCGCGCACTTAGCCTACGAGATCGAACGCCTCGATTGCGGCTTGAATGGGGGCAAGCAGGATCAGTACGCCGCCACGTTCGGCGGCTTTAATTTCATGGAGTTTCTCGCTGAGGATCGTGTCATCGTCAATCCCCTGCGTGTGCGCGAATCGTTCCTGTGCGAACTCGAGGCCTCATTGGTCCTCTACTTCGGTGGCGTCTCGCGCGAATCGGCGCGCATCATCGACGATCAGCAGCAGCGCATCCTGGCCCAGGATCCTGCGGCCCTGGCGGCCACGCATATGGTCCGCAAGCAGGCGGTGCACATGAAAGAAGCCGTTCTGCGCGGTGATATCGGCGCGTTCGCCGACGCACTGCACCAGGGTTGGGTTGCCAAGCGCAACATGGCCGAGCAGGTCTCCAATCCGGCACTGGATGCGACCTATGAGCGCGCCCGCGCGGCGGGCGCCTTGGCCGGCAAGGTGTCGGGGGCCGGCGGCGGCGGCTTCATGATCTTTGTGGCCGAGCCGGAACGGCGCCTTGATGTCATCGGTGCGCTGACCGAGACCCGGGGTTCGGTTTACCCGTGCAGTTTCACCGAGCGGGGCGCGACCGCCTGGCGCTGCGACAGGCCGTGAGGTCCCGGCGGGGTGCATGCAGGAGGCGGCGTGGGTGAAGCGCTCGTGGTCGGGTCGAAGCCGATGGAGGCCATTGTCCTCGCAGGTGGCCTCGGAACCCGCTTGCGGCCACTAGTGTCGGATCGGCCGAAGGTACTCGCCGCGGTCGGGGGGCGACCTTTCCTCTACTGGGTTCTGGCGAATCTCGCCCGGCGCGGATTCACCCGGATCTGTCTTGCGATCGGCTACCTTAGCGAACAGGTGATCGAGGCATGCGTCCCGTTTGCGCGCAGCAGGAGCGGCACGCTCGAGATCATCTATGCCGTCGAGGAGAGCCCCCGGGGAACCGGTGGCGCCATCGCCGGTGCCCTCGAGGCTCTGCGCCCCAACAGCTCCGTTTTCGTCCTGAACGGCGACACCTATGTCGATCTAGATTGGAACGAGATGCTAAGACAACACGTGGGGGAAGAAGCGCTGCTGTCGATCGCCGTGCGCACGGTGCCCGAGCGCAGCCGCTACGGATCCGTCACAGTCAACGCCGATCGCATCGTCGCCTTCGGGGAAAAGGGGGCGAGGGGCCCAGGTCTCATCAATGCCGGCGTCTACGTTCTGGAGCCGGCCCTCTTTGACTTCGCGCCCGCCACATCGACCACCTATTCCTTCGAGGCGGATCTCCTCGCCCCGAACATCGCGCAGATCGCACCCTGCGCCTACGAAACCCAGGCTCCCTTTCTGGACATCGGCATTCCCGAGGACTATGCGCTCGCTCCGGCGTTCATTGCCGAGCACGGACCAGCCGAATAGAAGGCCGATACGTCCACCCGCGGTCTGATGAACAGGATTCAGCCCAATGCGCGCAGCTTTCCGGCCACGCCCCAAAAGGCCAGCGGCTCGTAGCTGGGATAGGGATAAAAGCCGCGCTCAAGCTCGATGGAGGAGCCCCGTTCCCGACAGCGCGCCTCGACCAGTTCGCGCACCGAGATCGGCTCGCCCGAACAGCAATTGATGACCCCCTGGCAGTCCGGGTGATCGAGGAGGCGCCCAAACGCCGCGGCGATGGTCTCAATGGGCAGGTAGTCTCGCAACTGCTCGCCCTTGGACATGCGAAACACGGCCTGACCGGCATCGATCGCCTGGTCGAGCTGGGCGAGCAGGCTCTTGGGATTCTGCCCCAGTCCGTACATGTAGAAAAGGCGGATCCATTGAAACGTGAAGTCGCGCCGCTGCTGCAGATGCTCCAGGGACTTGCGCAGCGTATCCTTGGCGAGCCCGTAAGGGGTGGTGGGCCGGGTCGCTTGGTCCTCACGCAGGGGTCCGTACTGCATACCGTATTCCAGGCAGGTGCCGGCGACCATGACGTGCGGGATTCCAGCGCATACCGCCTCGGTCAAGAAGTGCAGGGCCGCAGGAAAATTCTCCTCGACGTGGAACAGATCTGCGTAATTGGGCAATCCCGGCCACGCCAGATGGATGAGGGCATCGAGTTGCAGGGACGCAAAGTCCAGCGCGCCGTGCGGCCCATGCACGTCGCACTCCAGAAAACGGACCTTTTCGCTCCAGGGCATCTCCTGGACTCTGCTAAGAACCCGCGCCGCGGCGATCACATCGTGGCCACGCTCCAGCAGCCGCGCGACCACGTGACGGCCGATGAAGCCGGTTGCGCCTGTGACGAGTACCCTCACGAGACGATCTTCAGGGACGGCACCGCGATCACGAACTGCCCTCCCCACTCGCGCACCACCGACTGTTGCTCCACGACCTCGGCGGCGATGTTCCAGGGGAGAATCACGACCCAGTCGGGCTTGCGCTCGGCGAGGACGGCAGGCGCAAGAATTGGAATGTGGCTGCCGGGCAGGAATTTGCCCTGTTTCGAAGGTGCCGCATCGCAGACGAATTCGACGAGATCGGCCCGTACGCCCGCGTAGTTCATGAGCGTATTGCCCTTGGCTGCAGCGCCATAGGCCGCGACCCGGCGTCCGGCGCGCTTTTGCTCGAGCAGGAATTCAAGGAAGTCGTACTTGACCTGATCCGCCTTCTTCTGAAAGCCCGCGTAGGTCTTCAGATCCAGCAGGCCAAAGGCGCGCTCGCGCTCGATGATTTCCGCGACGGCGGCCGTGTCCTTTCGGCCATCTGCCTGGTGGCAACCCCAGATCCGGACACTGCCACCGTGAGTTGGCAGTTCCTCGACATCGAACACGCGCAGACCCGCCTGCTCGAAGATCGAGCGTACCGTCACGACCGAAAGATAGGAGAAATGCTCGTGGTAGACCGTGTCGAACTGGTTCTGCTCGATGAGCCGCATCAGATGCGGGAATTCAAGCGTGACGACCCCACCCGGCTTGAGCGCAAGGGTCAAGCCGCGGGTGAAGTCATTGATGTCCGGCACGTGCGCGTAGACGTTGTTGCCGCAGATCAGATCAGCCCGCCTTCCCTCAGCTGCGAGGGAGGTGGCGGTTGCAACGCCGAAGAACTCGCGGAGCACGGGAATTCCAAGCTTCTCGGCCGCAAGGGCCGTGCTGTCGGTAGGCTCGACGCCCAGGCATGGAATGCCTGCGGCCACGAAGTTTTTCAGCAGATAGCCGTCGTTGGACGCAACCTCGATGACCAGGCTCTCGGGTCCGAGCCCCAGACGGCGCGTCACATCTTTTGCGTAGCGGGCGGCGTGCTGCAGCCAGCCTTGTGAGGTCGATGAAAAATAGGCATATTCCTTGGAGAACAGCTCCCCAGGCTCCGCGTAGTCCTCCGTCTGGACGAGCCAGCACATCTCGCAGACGAATAGTTTCAACGGATAGCTGATCTCTGGCGCGTGCAGAGCGGCGCGGTCGAGATAGGCATTCGATGGCGGCGCATAGGCCAAATCGAGGAACACGTGCTGGAGGGGATTCTGGCAGTGGCGACACTTCATGCGGCAAGTCCCTGAAAATGGTCGGTCAAAAGAGGATGCTGCAGATCTCGGACGGAGAGGTCAGACGGCGGCAGGGGCCAGGCGATATCGAGCAATGGGTCGTTGTACCGCACACCGCCTTCGGACGCTGGCGTGTAAAACGCGGTATGGAGATAGAGGAGTTCGCTGTCGGGCTCGAGCACCTGAAATCCGTGAGCACAACCTTCGGGGATGACAAGCGCCGAATGCGTCCCCGGAGCAAGTTCCAGGCCGAACCACTTCAGGAAGGTCGGGGATTCGCGACGCAGATCAACTGCGACATCGAACACCCGACCCCGCAGGCACCGGACGATCTTCATCTCCGCGTGCGGCGCCTTCTGGTAATGCATGCCCCGCACCGCTCCGACATTGCGCGTCAGGGAATGATTGATCTGGACAATCTGGCGCGACCCCACCACGGCGCGCAACTCATCAGCGCAAAACAGCCGGCTAAACGCGCCCCGGTTGTCCGCGAACGCCGATCCCGTCGCGATCCCGACGCCCGTGAGGGCCGTGGGCTCAAGTTTCATACCGGCCCCCCGGGGGCGCACCAAGCAGCCCCACGGCGACTGGCGTCAGCGACAAAGGCCTCGAGCTGGGTCGCCGTAAGGAGCGGCTGCCCCTGATAGAAGGCCTGATACCAGTTCGCCGTCGCAGCGATCCCCTGCTCGAACGACCAGATCGGCTTCCAGGCGAGCTTCTGGCGCGCCTTCGCGCTGTCGAGATAAAGCAGCTGAGCCTCGTGCGGGTGGTCTTCCCGGGTCTGATTCCAGACTACATCGGGCCAGTGGCCCTTCAATGCGACAAGCAGATCCTCGACCCTGCGGTTACTCTCGACCTCGGGTCCGAAGTTCCAGGCCTCAGCGAATTCACGTCGGCCCTCGATGAGCCGCTGCCCAAGTTGCAGGTAGCCGGACAGGCAGTCCAGGACATGCTGCCAGGGGCGGGTCGCCCGAGGTGAGCGGATCTCAAGCGGCTCGCCCGCAGCGATGGCGCGTACCAGATCCGGAATCAAGCGGTCCTCTGACCAATCGCCTCCGCCAATCACGTTGCCAGCACGCGCTGTGGCCAAGAGGGGGCTGGACGGAGAACTGAAGTAAGAGTCACGGAAACTGGCGGCGACCAGTTCGGTTCCGGCTTTTGACGCGCTGTAAGGATCATGCCCACCAAGGGGATCGATCTCACGATAACCCCAGGCCCATTCATTGTTGCGATAGCATTTGTCGGTCGTGACAACAACCACGGCGGCGAGACTCTCGAGACGGCGACACGCATCGAGCAGGTTGGCCGTACCCATCACGTTCGTCGCCCAGGTAGCAAGCGGTTCTCGATAGGACCGGTGCACCAGCGACTGTGCAGCCAGATGGAACACGACCTCCGGATTGGCTGCAGCAACCACGGCGTCGAGCGTGTTGGCCGCTCGGATGTCGGTCTCATGGGCCTCGATGTCCAGGCCCAGCAGACTGAAGTGATTCGGAGTCCCTTCGGGAGGCAACGCGAGCGCCGTGACCTTGGCCCCAAGCATCGAAAGCCAGAGGCACAGCCAGCTTCCCTTAAAGCCCGTATGGCCCGTCACCAGAACTCGCTTGCCCGCGTAGACCCCCGCAAAGGCACTCACGTCCAGACCTTCCATGGCGCGTGCCCCTTGCTCCACAGATCCTCAAGATGGTTTTTGTCACGCAGCGTATCCATGGCCTGCCAGAAGCCTTGGTGCTGGAACGCGTTGAGCTCTCCCGAGCGCGCGAGTTCCTG
Source organism: Burkholderiales bacterium (assembly GCA_003136595.1). GTDB lineage: Bacteria > Pseudomonadota > Gammaproteobacteria > Burkholderiales > Burkholderiaceae_D > BOG-994. Next base: position 17,101 of record PLEY01000176.1, on the reverse strand, counting down.
TAGCGGCGCCAACTCCCAGCTGGTTGCGTCCCCTTCTATGTAGTCGATCACCTTGGGCTCCAGGACAAAGAATCCCCCATTGATCCAAGCGCCGTCACCAGCGGGCTTCTCCTGAAAGCTCGTGACGGAATTACCGAGGAGATTCAGGGCGCCATAGCGCCCCGGCGGCTGGATCGCCGTAACGGTGGCGAGTTTTCCCTGCGAGCTGTGGAAGGCGACCAATTCTCGGATGTTGATGTCGGCCACCCCGTCACCATATGTGAAACAGAAACTCTCCTCCCCGACATAGTCGCGAACCCGCTTCAGGCGCCCTCCGGTCATCGTGTTCTCTCCGGTGTCGATAAGCGTGATCTTCCAGGGCTCCGCATGCTTATGGTGGACCTCCATGCGGTTTTCTCGCATGTCATACGTAAAATCAGATGTGTGGAGGAAATAGTTGGAGAAATACTCCTTGATCAGATAGCCCTTGTAGCCCAGGCAGANNCCACCGATCTCGATCATGGGCTTCGGCCGCAGATGCGATTCCTCGCTTATTCGCGTGCCAAGACCCCCAGCCAATATGATTGCTTTCATAATTCACTAACGCTCCGAAAGAAGTTCCAACTTAATCTGCATGGTCCGAATCATTCAGCGACCGATCCCCAGAAGGCTGACTCTACTTGGCATTTGGGCCGAAGCCCTGACGAGCTTACCCACCGATCAAATTGGCAGGGCGGCGCGATTGCCAAGTTTCCGCGCGACAATCGGCCTGTCCGCATTGAGATAGGCGCCCCAAGTGCGACCAACGACCGCCGCCTTGGCCCGCCAGTCCAAGGCATCGTAAATTCGCGTCTGGTTGTCGGCAATCAGGAGATTTGCCTGGGTTCTCTGTCGAAAAGTATCACTCTGAGGCCAGTGCAGTGGCGAGTATCCGCGACCATTGCGACCGACAACCAGTACGTCAAGCCCGCGTTGGCGGATCTGGCGCGTCAAGCTCCGCTCCCCGCTTTCGAACAGGCGGGCCTGCAACTTGTTGGAAACAACCAGCGTACGCGTTAATTCGACAAACAATTCACGCCGCATCAGAAATGCGTTGGATCGCAGATGGGCGTTCGGGAATTGCGGAATCGAGGGATCCAGCCCCCGGGAACTCTCGTATGATCCCGTAGCTCCCACGCAGCCGATGCCATTCCTGCGGGCATTGCTCACCAAGTTGAGCAGCCAGTTGCTTCCCAGTATTTCCGAGAAGGTGTTCAAGGGGCAGATGAAATCCTCGGTAGCTTGGCTCGCCCAATCTCTATATGCGCCCACGTCGAGGCTCGCATCCTCCAGGATGACCTTGGTGTGCGGTACTCGCGAAAAAATGTCTTCCCCGCGCCCCTGCGCCCACGCACTGGGAAAGCCCTTGATCAATAGATACAGGCGATGCGGAAACCCTGCAGGGTGGCTCAGGTAGGACGCCAAGAACCTTTGGAATGCCCTTTCCCATTGGGGCTCGGCGCCCCGGGCGAGATAGGCGATAGCAATTGTCGGATCGGAGACAGCCATGAAAATTCTTGTCTTTGCGGAATCCGGCTAAAGCGATCGGAGGTTTATGTGGGGCACAAAACTAGGAACGTCCAGCGTCAGAAATTCCTCGCTATAGAACGGATCGACTGCTGCCTCCAGCGGCCATGTCCTCTGATAGTTCGTCAAATCAGCCGAGTCGTCTACTTCTCGGAAAGGAGATAGCGCCTCCACCGAAACTTGCGCAGCCGGGGCGACTAAGACGGTCAAGCCGCTCGCACGCACTCTTTGGCAATAATCAACATCATTGTACCGTACCGGAAACGCCTCACTGAATCCGCCAGATTGCTCAAATAGCGTCTTCGGCGTCATCAGGCAGACCGCCGACGCGGCTGCGTAGTTGCGGGCCACGCATGCGCTGAAGAAGTAGCCTGTATCGAGTGGATCGTACCGCCTCACCGCCAGCTGTGGAGTGCCCTCCACATGGATGACCCCGGTCGCGGTAAAGTGGTGATCGCGACTGATGAGCTTTGCCCCCACCACCCCAACGTGCGGCTTCTCGAAGTGACCGAGCATGGCTTCCACCCATTGTTCCGAGTGAACTTCGGTGCCGGCGGCCAGCACTACAAGATACTCCCCGCTCGCCCTCGTAACCGCCTTATTCAGAGCCATCGATTGATTGACTTCATATCCGGGCACAGTCACCAAGTGCCCCCCTAGGCGATCGAGATGCGCTCGTGCAGCGGGCTCCCACTCGGCGCCGGCTACAACGATCAGTTCGATCCGCGCGTAGGCGGTACGCTCTCGCAGAGTGCCGAGCTGTTCAAGTAGAAGGCGAGTCTCCGCGCTCGCCCCCTGCATCAGTCGTGGTGAGGCGAGCAGAACCGTGACGAGAGGCTGCCGCGCGAGACTTATGTCGACGTCGAAGTAACCTTTTACCTCGGCACCAGGCTTGACCGCACCGGACCTGCCGGTCCGTTCGAGCCGGCGGCGAAGAGCTTGCGCATCGGCGTCGAAATCTACCTGCGCCATGTTCCCGGTGTCCCGGGTTCGGGCTGGGTGCGTGCCAAGGATCTTTCTGATGTGTCGGATGTGGCGTGTGCCCTCCGTCAAAGTCAGCGTGATCCCATAACGCTCAAAGGGGCCACCGGCAGAACGGACGAGTGTCGTCCGAAAGCAAGCGCACATCCCTATATAGTTGAATTGCTCAAGGTAGTCTGGGCTCCAGTCGGGTTTGAAGAAGGGCCCAAACACCGTTCCACGAGCAGTGCCCGCACATTCGTCAGCATAGATCAGATCCGCGTCGGGAAACTGGTTCAGGGTTGCGGCAAACTCGTAGAGCGCTGGCGCTAAGAGCATCTCTCCAGGCTTGAGCAGCACCAGGAAGTCTCCGTCCAGCCAACGGGCGGACTCGGCCTCAGAGACCGTGGACACATCCTCAGTTGCGGTGTCGATCTGGCTCTGGTCTTTGCCAAGAATCACACAATCCAGGTGCGGATAGCACTGTAATCGAATGGACGCCACCGTACGGGCAAGTCCATCGCGCTGACGCCGGGCGTCGACGACGACCAGGAAGCGTGGCTTCGTTGCCATCGTTCGAATGTGCTCCTGAATCTCCAATTGCTCCTCGCCATACCGCCTTTCCTGCAGCCGCATCCAGGCCCCAAATCGGCGCCGTTCGAGGATCCGGCGAACCGGCGCGGGTGGCGCCGGCGCCTGAATGAGCCAGATCACGCGGAGGCCAACCCATGAACCATCGTCCCGCATCACTTCCAGCCGAATCCTGTGGATACCCGTGCCGACGACAACATCCGCCCGAAATCCGCAGTCGGAGCCAACCTCCCGAATACCATTGAAGTACCGCGTAACGTCGGGTCGGGATACGGCGCCCATCGATATAATCCGGCGTTTCAAGACGCCGCGTATGCGCGGCTGGGCGTCACTCTCGAGACTTACAATCCATCCAGAGATTCGATGTCTCCCCCGTGCGAGTCGCAAACTCAGCTTATGCGGAGAATCGACACAGTAATGCAATGCGCGTGGCGCTTGTGAATTTACCGCACCAAACGGTCCGGCACGAAGGTATCTCATGCCGCGCTCGGCGATCTGCACGAGCGAGCGGCGTAGCGAACGATGCTTCAATTGGTCGTTGTGCGATGAATCGAGATGACTCAAGATAATTCGGCGAGCATAGGCGATTTCCGGGACCATGCCAATTCAGCCACTGCGCAGGAGCACGGAGGACTGCCCCCGCTTGGTCCACGGGAGTGTCACGGGCTGACGCTGAATCGAGGGACGGAGCCTCCCCGGGTCCGACCGCCCCGCGCTGCCTTCATTGTGGGAGACAGAGGGAAATTCGCCCAAGCCTTCTTGAAGGGGTGCTGCACACGCTGCGCCCCTCGCCCGAAGACCAACTGGCCGACGCTCGAGCTAGGGGGTCTTGGGCGCCTCCGGTCGGGAGGCGAATCACGGGACAAGCTGTATAATCGCTCTCCAACGATTTCCTTCCGAGGGGTGAGCGGGTCGAGTTGCGTATACCCGTGGCACCAGGTACGACCGAGGGGCACAGGAACTTGGGAAGGTCGAGCAGTTAGATTGGACCTTCTCAGACATCGGAACGCCGTAATCTGGACTGAGCCCTTCCCCTGAGCTTCTGGGAGATAAGTCTCCCATCCCCAACGACAAATAGAGAGCCGACAATCAGACGATCCGGGCCCGGCCAGAGCAGCGGGATGATTGCAGAAAGAATGCACGCATTTGGAGATGACGGTCCCAGCGCAAACAGCGTTTCCGGATCCCGAGTTAGCGCATTCATCGATCCCCAACGTCCTTCCTGGAGGGCGGGTCATCCGGAGCCCAAGCGAACCAGAAGGGCGCGGCCAGAATTCTCAAGCACGAGGCAGGCCCTATCGAATATCGAACGGGGATGATCGTCGGGATTCATGGCAATCTTGTCCGGACGCCCTCCCCAAAGAAATCTCCAACCTGCGACGCGCCAGATGCGCCCATCATGCCACCGCCTCGACCCCATGCCGAGCCGTTCCATTGAATGAAGAACTCAAGACAATGCGTATGTATCCGAGCTACACCTCCAAGTGCCAGCTGGCTCGAGCGAGCCCTGGAGAGAATGTCTGGGACGGTGTCGTCCGCGCGCTTGTTGCGCTCCGAAGGGACTGATTGAGATGGGGTCGTCCCAATTGAACCTCCGTCAATACGTTGGCGAGCTCTGGGCGTTTCGCCACGTGCTGACTCAGATGGTGTCGCAGCAATTGACGCTACGCTACCGGCGAACGCTGTTGGGATTCCTTTGGACACTGGTCAATCCATTGCTGACCATGACGATCAGCGCGTTCGTCTTCTCCATGATCATGCGCTTGCCGCTCAAGAATTTCGTGATCTTCCTCTATGCGGGGACGATTCCATGGACCCTGTTCTCAGCCTCGATCACACAAGGGGGAGGCTCAATCCTCTCGAACGAAGGCCTGATCAAGAAGATCTATATTCCTCGTATCATCTTCCCACTTTCGATCTCGATTAGCCTCCTCGTCGACACCCTGCTGGGGATGGGTGCGCTCTTCGTGATCGGCATCATACTGGGTATCAACCTCAGTGCCGCACTCTTTTTTCTTCCCGTGTCTTTCCTGATCCTGTATGTGTTCTGCCTGGGTGTCACGCTGCTGTCTTCAGTCGCGTTCGTTCATTTTCGGGACCTGAATCATCTCTCGACGGTATTCCTGCAGGCGCTCTACTACCTCACGCCAATCATCTACCCCCCGAGCTTTGTATCACCGCGCTATCTCACGTGGTTCGAGCTCAATCCCATCTTTTACTTCGTCAGCCTGTTCAGGGGACCGATCTATGAAAGTGCGATGCCCTCGAGCAGGTATATTCTCATTGCCGCCCTGATCTCGATCATCACCTGCTGGGCTGGTCTCGAGTTGTTCCGTCGGCGCGAGGCGCGACTCATCTTCCGGCTTTGACCGTTCCCCCGCCATGGAATCAAGTATCAACGTCAACGATGTATCGCTGAGATTTCTCCTCTATCACGACAGAACCGCCTCCCTGAAGGAAAAATTTGCAGAGGTCCTGCATGGTAAGCGCACGAGTAACCGCTCCGCGTTCATGGCACTTCAGAACGTGACATTCAACGTCCAACATGGTGAGCGGGTCGGGTTCGTGGGACACAATGGAGCGGGCAAGAGCAGCCTGCTCAAGACGATCTGTAGGATCTACGAGCCGAGCTCTGGTTCGATCGTGATAAGAGGCCGGATTGCGCCGCTACTCGAACTCGGAGCCGGATTCAATCCGGAGCTTTCGGGTCGAGAGAACATCTACCTTAACGGAGCCGTCCTCGGATATCCCAAGAGAGCGATGCAGGAGATCGAGCGCGAAATTATCGATTTTACGGAGATGGAAGAGTTCATCGATACGCCTGCGAAATACTACTCGAGCGGGATGTACATGAAGCTCGCATTTGCGATTGCCACTGCCCGCACCCCTGACATTCTGATCCTCGACGAGATATTTGCTGGCGGAGACGCGAGCTTTATCGAGAGAGCAATGGCTCGGATGAATCGGTTCATTGAGAAGGCCAGCATCATGCTATTTGTCTCGCATCAGCAATCGCTCCTGGAAAGCTTGTGCGATCGAATCATCATGCTAGACCACGGGCGAATTGTGGCTGACGGGAGTACGGCGGATGTACTCAAATACTATAACGAATGGAGCAGAGGTTCGCGCTAAGCGTCGACTTTCAGCGCTCGACACACGTCGCCGCGCTGACAGGACGCGGCGTCAGAATCCGATGCAAGGAACATTCACGCGCACAGAGGTCGCCACGTCCATGAGTCTTGGCAACCCCTGCGTCCCGGACGTGCTGTAGGCCACCAGTTGATGAGTCCTGCTCACAGTCGAGTGCGGAATGCACATCACCAAGGGCCCTTCCCGTGAGTGCCGCCCAGCCCTTAGGTCCCCATCTCTTTGATCGGGTGCGCCGCGCGCTCCGACTTCTGTCGCCGCTTGTGTTTCGATCACTGACGCATCCCATTTGGGGGATGCAGCTACTTAGACGCGCTGCTCAGACGGCGCACGAGGGGGGACTCCTCCAGGTGAAGCTTCTGCTGGCAGGGGAAAGCACGAGATGGGCGCGACCTCTGTCGGTGGCCGATGTTTGGCGAGACTATCTGATGAGGATCGAGCCCCTCATTGGCAATGACGATGCGTTGGCCGTGGGGCAGACCAAAATCGCAGTGATCCTTTTGAGCTCTGACTGCTCAAGCAGGGGACTCCGCCGGACCCTGGCGTCGATCAAGCGACAGCTCCATCCAGGGTCGGAGCTGCTCATCTGCGCCGCAAAGATGCTGGGTTCGCGGCAGCGTCGTATGATCGATCGGTGCCTTGGCCCCGACTATGAACGCCAGTACTTCGAATTCTCCCCGGCGCACACGCTGGCGGAGGATCTGGCTTTGGCACTGAATAAGCTGACCGGCGAATATGTCGCTTTCGTGGACGAGGGCGACGAGCTGACATTTCATGCCCTTGCCCGGCTGGACGAATGCATCCGAGATCACACGCCGGACCTCATCTATTCGGATGCAGTGATCTTCTCTGGCAGCGGGGAATCCGCCCAGTTTCTGTTCCGTCCGACATTCTCGCCGCAATATCTGAGGGGATACCCCTATATTCATCATCTCACGACATTCGAGCGGCGGTTTCTGCAAAGGCTTGTCGAGTCCGGAAGGACCATCACGACGTTTCAACAAATGATACTGAGTGGAACGGAGGACGCCGAGCGGATCGCGCATATTCCGGACCTCTTGTACCGCCAAAACCGCAAGCTCTCGCGAGACTTGGAGTCGCTCCAGGGCACCCGAGAATGCGATGATCCAGAGCGGGTGACACCTGGAGATAGCCGTCGGGCAAACCGACTGACCGGGCCGGATCCACTGCGTTACAGAGATCTCGATCTGGACGTCGCAGGGAGAGGTACGCGGGTCGCGATACTTGTCCCATCCAAGGATCACGGAAATCTGGTAAGGCAATGCGTAGAGAGCCTCCAGCGGACCCTGGGCTCGGTCTCTCATCAAATCGTTGTCATCGATCACGCTTCAACAGAGCCTGAGACGCTCGCGTATTTCGGTCAGCTCAGCCAGAGTCATACGGTGCTTCGGTACGAGGGTTCCTTCAATTTTTCTGCGATCAACAACTGGGCGGTAGCTCGTCTCCCACGCGATATCACCCACTATCTGTTCTGCAATAACGACATCGAGGCGCTGGCACCCGGCTGGCTTGAGGCCATGCTCGTACTTGCAGATCAGCACGACGTCGGGATCGTCGGGGCCTGCCTCTTGTATCCGGACCGGAAGCATATTCAACATGCCGGAGACTGCGTGGGACTATTCGGGACCGCCTCACACCTGGGCAATGGCATGCTCGCCTACGAGGCCGACGGCACGACTCGCAATCCCGGATATGGACAGCTGCTCTGCATCTCACACGAGGTCTCCGCGGTTACGGCAGCCTGCATGCTGATGCGCCGCGAGGCCTTCGAGAAGGTCGGTGGGTACGATGAATCGTTCGCCGTCGGGTTCGGTGATGTCGATCTGTGCCTCAGAACGCTTCGGAGCGGCTTCCGTGTCCTCTACTGTGCTGACGCGATTCTCACTCATCACGAATCGTTCTCCAGAGGGGCCGGGCAGACTGCTCCGCACACTGCAGACACGACGCTCTTTCTGAATCGGTGGGCTGACTTGTTGCGCGACGGAGACCCGTATTTCAATCCGGGATTTTCTGATGTCTCGACGTCCTGGGCCGTGAAATCACCGCTGCCTGTGGCTCGGCACGTAAAGTCCCGGTTATGGATTCGCGAGCAGTTTTCCGGGCTCAACACCAAGGTCCTCGCCTAGGCTGGTGCGAAGCCTTGTAGTTGACTGGCGCTCTCAGCGGATCCACAGCGTCACTTGGAACAAGTCTTGTATGGCATCCGCCTCATCGAAGGCAATCTTCCATGGCGGGGGCATGTGGAAGTCGCGTGCCGAGTAGTGGACGCCGTCGAGGTCGTTCTTCGAGTCACGCCACTGCTTGATGTAGACGGCATCAGAGACGGTCCGGCTGAAGAGCTGAATGTACATGTCACTCTGGGCACGCGTCATCTCGGCGAGATTGCTTATCGCGATACCGATATCGAAGAGACTGTCAGGGAGTCGGGCGAACTGATCGGGAGTCAGAAAGCGAATGCGCGCCGCCCTGAAGTCCGTCTCGATCTCCGAAAAATCCTGCCAGGGCCGAAACTTGAACACCGTCTCGCTGGAAAACAGCGACGATAGGTACCACTGTGACACGTGCAAGGCAGGCGGGATATCCACGACCGTGTAGTCTGATGGAGAACTGCTCAGCAACACATACCCGAGCCGCCCATAGCCCGCACCCAATTCAACAATCGATAGCCGACGGCCTTTGGCCATATCCGTCTCAAAGGGTGCGAGCAACGCATTGCGCTCGCGGATTGAATTCGACAGATCCTGGGAAATCAAACGACCGTTAAGCCAACTGCGAATGGGATTGCCGAGTACCGGCTCTTCAAGCGCCTCGGTCAGTCCGTTCGGTAAACTATTGCGCGTATATATCCAGAGCATTCCAAGAAATAGACGATAAACCTCCCGGCCCGTTGGGTCGTCGAGCGGATTGCTCTGGAACTGGACCTCGAGATCAGCCTCCTCGGCAAGAACGACCTGGAATGCCTCGAGCGTGGGCTCCTGTGCCCACTTCCGTGCTACCGAACGGAACTGATTGTCTCCCGTCCCCGAGAGCATCCAGTTGTAGTAGTTTTGGTTGATTGTCCTCTTGAAATTGTTCAGGCCCTTGGAGTTCAGCTGGGAGCGGTTGCGGTCATTGAGAAACTCCCAGAACTTGGAAGGCCGATAGATCTCAGGCTGAGAGAGGACATGTGCCGTCATCTCCGCCAGCACGGCTTCGAGCTCGCGGTCCGCCTCCAACTCGGCGCCACGGATCTCGTGTGCAGGGGTCATGGTCGCCTGAATGCCTGCGGCATCCGACGATCTTTGAGATCTCAACGCGTGATATCGTGCCTTTAGCCGCGCCAGAACGCCCGGCCGGCTCCCGGAATCGCGCGTCGCCTCTGGAACCTCATTCATGAGATTTCCTGCTTGGTGTGGACAAGTTGGTCGGCTCCATGACAGAGATGTTCAACGCTCAGACGTTCGGGCACGTCCCGTGCAGACTGCCGCGCCACCCCGGTCGGGGCGAGCACGGGCGTCCTGTTGGACAATGCTCGCCACCACGAAGCGATCGGGTTGCCCGCGGGAACTCAGAAGAACGACCACGTGCTCTCGTTCCGGTGCTGGCCGCCCGATCCACCGCAGGGCGCATCGAGCGGGCCTGAAACCGGCCGTGGCGGCTGACCGGGCGCAACCGCTGCTTGGAAAACCTCGCCATCGTAGCGGCTGCGACAGGCCAGCGCCACATTCGCTGCCCCGCACATGACGCGATACGTTGGCGCCCACGCTGACCCATTCGATTCGTCCTCACTGGGTTGATTTGGGATACGCACCTGATTCGAGCGCATCGAAGAGTTGTGTCAGGACGGCGAAGCTTCCGACTTCCTTGTTCGACTCGATCGCATCAAATCCATAAGGCTCCACCGCCGCCTTTATGGCATCCAGGGTGGTGATGGCGCGCTCACTGCCGGACTTGGCCCGCCAGTTCAGCCATCCGATTCGCAGCGCCCAGAGTCGCTCCCTGTAGGCGAGCCTTACCCAAAGGGTCGAGCCAGGCGAAGCCCGCATCCAGTCGAGCCGATCTTGCCCGGTAATTGTGGAGAGGGTCTGAAGTCGACGGTAACGTGCAAAATCCACCTGGCCCGGTGATTGGTGGGCGAGCGCCTGCACCACATGCTCCATCGTCACGATGTAGTTCGTATTGTAGGCCGGCCCAGGCAGGAGACGCGATTCGCACGCCAAATATAGTGGATCGTTGGAGAGATCCGTTTTCAGCAGGGCAGCGCCCCTCTCCTCGAGGTTGTTGAAGAGGGTATAGCCGAATGAGGCACGCGAGACTCCGGCAATAGCCAATGGCTTAGGACAGACCACGATTTGCTTGGCCAGACCCATCGCGACATTGGCGAGGTAGTAGTCCGGAAATGGGGACTGGAAGACCTTGCCGCGGACACGCATCCGGTCAACAAACTCGCGCTTGAACGCAAAGGCCTGCATGTTGAATGTGAAGTTGCGGCGCAGACCCAAAGAGCCCTCTACCGCCTTGCGCGCCTGGGCAGCACTGAGCACAAACGGTTGCTCTTGACCCTTGAAGAAAAATCCGTTCTTGAGGTCAAGGACATATCCAGATCGCTGCCACGGAGCGACAGTCGGATGGAAGAATTGATAGAGTGCATTGTAGACGACGTCCGGCGATCCGAATTTCCGGGCGAGCGCCTTTAGCGTCACGAAGTAGTTTGGAACCAGACCATCATCGTCGCCGAGGAGAGTGACGTAGTCGCCCCGGGCGAGATCGATCGCATGATTCCAGCTGTCCGTGACCGGCAGGAATTCCTCAGAACGCTCACACCTTATTCGCGGATCACCTAGTGACAACACGTACTCTCGCACGGGCTCTTCGGAAGCGTTGTCAAACACCACGCACTCCCAGGCCGAATTTTGCTGGCGTCGTACGGACTCAATCGCATCACGAAGCAGGACGAGGCGGTTGCGGGTCGGGATGACAACGGAAAAAAGCAAGTCTGCACTCGGATCCGAACGGGCGTCTTCTGGCAACCTGACATCGGCGAGGCGGAGGTCACCCTTTCTGAAATGTATGCCAAAGTTCCGGGGTTCCGGCCGAACCGGTGGAACATACTCGCCCCAAGTCATGCGCACATGTAAGGATTTCTGCCACGCGTCCATCTTCGCGAATGCGCGGACCTGATTGTCGCTCACCAGGACATTGCCCTGATCACCAAGGCGAAAGGTACGACTCTTCGGCCAATCAGCGACCTCATAGGTACTCCCGTCGGCCCCGACCAGAATCGAGCGCAATCCGCGCTCGGCAAGCCGCGTCGGCAGACCCTCCGGTCCGCTCTCAAAACGATTCGATGCCGCTTTGGTGTTGTCCAGTTGGAACCCCAGTTCAAGCAGCAAGGCGCGTTTCATCATGAAGGCGTTGCTACGCAGATGTGGGTTCGGAAACGGTCGCACGTCTCGAAAGGGGTAGAGCGCGGCATCCGGCTTGGTCACCGCCGCCCAGTGCCTTGCAAAGCCGGCCTCAATTTCCGGTGTATCAATCCTCTGGCCCAAGAAGGGTCTCGCCAGTTCCCGTAGGATCCGTTTGCGAAGGCTGCCGCGTTTTGCCATCCATTGTGGCGCATGGTGCTTCAGGATCTCACGGAACTGTTCGGCGATTTCCGGGGAGTACTGGATATTCTGGGCCGAGGTAAGCCAGATGACCTTTGACAAAAAAGTCAACGACGTGAACAGGCTCTCATAGGAACCAGTCGCGCCGGACATGCCCACGCCGGGAAGATCAAGCGGCGCGCTCAGGTGCTTAAGCCATCCATCCGCGTTGATTTCGGAGAACGTGTTGAGGAAGCAGACTCGTTCATGGCGCAGGTGCGGAGAGATCTTTAGATAAGCCTGGATGTCAAAACCCTCGTCCGAGACGTCCACCGCGCGGTGAGGTATACCCTCGAGCATCGCCGCGAGTGCTGCCTTCGCTCCGGCACGATCGCGCAGACCCTTGCGCAAGATGATCAGGTCATGGGGGATGCCGGCGGCGTGGCGGCGGTACGAGGAAATGAAAGGTTCAAAATCCGAGATCGAGCCGTCGCCGGACCGCGCGAGGTAAACCACGGCAATGGTCAGTCCCTCATCACCGACATGGAGGGGCTGGATCGGCAACAGTTCGTCCTCGGGCGGATTCAGGTCCGCGCTTACTTCTCCGGCCAATGGCGTGGACGACTCGATCAGTGGCTCGTCACGGGGGGGCGGCGGCTCGGACCGGGATCTTATCCAATTGAAGGCATCGCTGATGGAGTTATGCGGGCCGATATCATGCATCGTGACAGTGGCCCTAAAATAAGTCGAACTCATGCCGCGTACGCTGCTCAATAGCGGTTCTGCGATCGGCGTACGACGGGCTACCCGCCGAAGCCAGAGGAGCTTTTCGAACAACACTAGCTCATCTGCGTGCAAGGCGCGCCTCAGGGCTCGGATTCCTTCGATCCGGGCCTCGTCCGTATCGCCATAGCTAGCTAGCGTCTCCACCATTTGCAGCCGCCGATAGCGGTGGAGCTCGACCGCCTCCGGTTCGATGGCGTCGCCAAGGCTCCTCTGTACAAGCAGCGCGGAGATCAGCCAGTTTCGATAGTGGACTGAGCCCGGGAACCCAACAGCCTCACGGACGTCGTCTGGCTGCCCCGCGAGCCATGCGGCATCGGGACCTTTATTACCGAGCATCTCCTGACCCTGCCGTGCCTGATCGTTGCCATAGAAGTAACCGAACGACTTGGGCGAAATTCCGATGATGACCTGCGCCGAAGGAACCACGACGATCCGGTCCGCCTTCAGCATGGTCAGGATCGCTGCATGGTAGTCTGGGTATGGCCCCTGAAACAGGGGCCGTTCGCGCGGCATGGAGTCGAGGAACGACCTCTTCCATATGAAATGCTGGCTATTAAAGCTAAACCGATGGCGAAATCGCAGCGCCTGCGCCCCCAGGAACCGCGCGCGTTCCCGGGGCAGCAGATAGGGCTCCGGATAAGCCTGGAATAGCTCCGAATTATTGACCGTAGCCAGATATCCCAGGGGATGTCCCCTGACGACTCCCGGGTAGGCATAGTGATAGGCCATCGCATGCAACACGTCGGGTCTGTCAAATTGCCGGATGAGCTCCTCGGCCTTGTTAAGCCAGCCCGGTGCCAACGCATCGTCATCTCCCCGCATAACGAGGTACTCGCCGCGCGCGGCTTGCACCGTGCGATTCCAACTTTCGGTCACGGACAACGCCTGGCTGCTGCACACCGAGCCAGCCGCTACGCGACCCAATGATTCGACGTATTCAGCATAGGGCGGCTCCGATGCGTTGTCACCGATGACAATCTCGAGATCGGCATGCTGGGCCAGAACGCTTGCCACGGCTCTGCGAAGCAACTCAGGCCGATTGCGGCTGGGAATCAGAACGGAAAAAAGTGGGGGCTTCATCGTCAGTTCGTTTCAGCGTTGGATGCTATTGACATTCTTGGGAAGCCCGATCGATGCGGAGAGGCGTGGTTGATATTGGCGCTGGGACTGCCGGGGGTTAGATGTGTGATGGCTCGGGGACGACCCACAAATCGATGCGTCCCCGGCTTCGCGTTATGCTGCAGCGGGGCCGTCACGCATTCCACGGCCAGACCGACTTCTTGAACTCCGCGGCAAGTCAGGAAACCCGGCGCAGGAAACCACGGGGATTCATCGTCAGGATAAAGCGCTCGCGCGTTCGATCAGCCACGAACCGACTGTCCTCGCCCAGGAAAACATCGACCGCCTCCCACGGTCCAGGCCCAAACTCAGGGTAGGTCGGGTGTCCGTTTATGTTGGTGTCCTCGACCACGATGTAGCCTCCCACGGGCACATAGTTGCTGTAGCGACGAAGCTCCTCGAGAACGTGCTCCATGTGATGATCGCTGTCGAGAATGACCAGTACGTTGCTGCGGCCAGCAACGATCGAGTCCACACGGCCCATCATCTCTGCCGTGGTGCTGGATCCCGTCAGGTACGTGATGCGGGGATGCCTCGGGCGGATGCCCTCATGGGTTGCATCGATGTCGATCGTGACGATCTGGCCATGCCCAATGAGGTCGCAAATACTGGCCAGGTAAAGCGCGCTGCCTCCCTTATAGGTACCCGTCTCGATGATGAGATCGGGTCGAGCGGACAAGATCATTTCCTGATAGGCCCATAGATCCATGGCCTGGCTGCTGAACTCGCTCCCGTTATCGCAAAACAGCAGTTTCGGTACCCCGCGCTTACTCTTNNAGCCCATCCAGGACAGGACGATCGTATGCAGGCCCCTACCCGAATCCAGCTTGGAGTAGTAAATGTCATGAAAACGCTCCGCAGTCGCGTGCTCCTCGGCGGTCAGGGACGGCTCGGCACAGACCGGCCTGAATGGTCCCAAGTGACTGACCGTCCATGGATCATGGGCGCGGTTCCCAGGACTGCCTAAGATGATCTGGCGCAGTCTCTTTAGCATGGAGCCGCGTCTGACCCTAGCGACCGCTCATCGAAGAATCGGCCATCCTTCAAAGCGGGGTGGGGATGTCTGCCACTCCGTCTAGGCCGCAATACCCGCACGCCATGTCCGTTTTTTTCAAGAGCCATTCTAGGAGCCGCCTAAGGTCGGAAGTACGGATGCACGATAGTCAGACATCCCCCGGGTGACGTCCGGACATAGCCTCGTAACCAGTAGTTGGCGTGCAGGCGTTGCTGATCCGTCTCGTCGGGCATCTTGCTCCGGGCCATTGCAATCGAGCACCAAGATTTCACGCGCCAACCCTTCTGCTTGGGCGTCCTCCGGGAGGTCCGGATTCGTAGCGCCTGCGCATGCCGGCTGAGATCGTCAAGTGCATCAACGCTCGGGACCGGTCAATTATAAACCAGTGGGAGTTGCCTGTGCCCTGGCACCCGCGCGAGTGCGACTATGGTTGGGTTCCCCCGTGGCTCGGCGAAGTAAATCAGAGGGAGCGACCGTCATTCGGGCATGTCGCGCGCCTACTATGCGGGCACCCTTTCTCGATGCATACCACTTCGCTGGTGCGGGATGCTCGCGCCCCCTCGGAGCAAGCGGTAGCGCGCGAAGCGTTTGTCATTGCAGCGTCAAGTTGCTAACTGATCCGGCATGGCAGGCTGCCGGTTTAGAACGCCCGTTGAAATCGGTTATGATTTTGCCAGCCCAGTCTTGGCCATCGGCATCCTCGGGTCTTCGCAGTAACTCGTGGTGTCTGGAAAATCTCTCTACAGGCTTAGAAAGTCCGTGATTCCGTTCCAGATCCATCGACGCCTCCCACTTGTTCGCCGCCCATTCTTCCAACGAGACGAAGCGATAGCGGCCCGCGACGCTGCCTACGCTGAACGGGACTTGCTCAGAACCGAGCGCGACCGGCTTCGCAACGAGAATACGAGCCTGCGAGCGGAGCGTGATGCGCTGTCGGGAGCCGTACCGCGACCGGGGGCCCATCCGATTCCGTTGTCTGCGGACACCGGTGCCTTGCGGGTCCAGGTGACCCGGTCCGGCTCCCAATCGGAAATCTCCCCGGACATGCTTGCGGACTTTCAATTTCGGTCTGGAGACGAATTGAGAATCACTCCTCTGGAGTCTGAGGCAAGTGTCCACCGGACCCCGGACGGGCACTACCACCTCGCCGTAGGAACTCAGCGCTACCGATTGCCAACGCGTGTCGTGCTTACTGCCATCAACGGTTATCTATTCCCGGAACATCTGGTCGTGCTGACTGGAGCGGGCACTGAGACGCTCGATGTTTTCGGCAAGGCACATGTGGCCAGCTACATGAAGTTCATGGGCCTACAAGCCGGTATGACATTTCTAGAGATCGGTTGCGGCATAGGCAGGGATGCTCTGCAGCTGATCGATGTGATCGGAGAGCAGGGACGCTTCATCGGAATAGACGTTACCTGGGACTCCATTGAATGGTGTCGCAAGAACATCGCGGCCCGGCATGGAAATTTTGAGTTTCATCACTTCGATGTTACCCATGAACTCTACAATCCGCTGGGATTGAAGTCGTCTCTGGATTTCGCACTTCCGGCCAAAGATCACTCAGTCGACCGGATCTCCGCTGGCTCAGTTTTCACCCACCTCTTCGAGGATGAAATTGTCCACTATATGAAGGAGATCGCACGAGTATTGAAGCCCGACGGGTTGGCGTACGCTACGTTCTTTCTTTATTCCACCGAGACCATCGCCGCGGCACGGCGTACCAATGTGACCCATAACAACCTGATGTTTGCTTACCCTTTTGCAGACGGCTGTTTCGTCAACGATTCCGGATACCCCACGGGGGCCGTCGCATTCACGAATGAAGCCATGCAGCGTATGATTTCACGAGCGGGATTGCGCCTCGTTCGGCCCTACCTCAAGGGTGCTTGGTCTGGCCTGCACAGTGACCCGGATGATGGGCAGGAAGTCGCCATCCTGGCAGCGGCGCCGGCCTAGTAGAAACAGGGGCCCCGAAGCTGGCCCGCGGCTGAGCGAAATGGAAGACTGAAGCTCCCATGATGGTTCGCGGATCGAAGCCGCACGGTTCCGTTCCAGGGTCTCGTCCGCCACGCTGCGATAACGGGCCGAAGAGGCATGACTCCAGAAGCCCTCCGTTTGGCACCTCCTGATCAATTCGGCCTTAGGGCTTCGAACACCGTATTCTCCGGCCCGATGATCCCATGACGCGGCTCGTACAGGATCCACATGCGCGCAACAAAGCCGATGCGCTCCAGCCGCGTGAGCATTTCCATGCCGAAGATGGTCCAGACCAGTACCCCTTCGTCCGGTCTGATCGGATCGACATGCCATAACTTCTCCTTCAGATAGACGGTCTTGCCACCTTCCATGG
>PLEY01000076.1 GCA_003136595.1 Burkholderiales bacterium | reverse complement strand
CGCCGGAGTCGACGACACCGACCAGCACGCCCTTGCCATTGAAGCTGCCGAGCTGGTTGGCGTAGGGTTCATTGATCTGCGTGAGCCAGGGCTGAATGCTGCGCGACGCCTGCTCCGCATTCGTTGGCTGAGCTGGCAGAGTCAAGGAGTTCGGAGGGGGCGCTGGCGCNNGCCGGTGCGGGTGCGGGTGCGGGTGCAGGCTTAGGAGCCGGCGCGGGTGCAGGCTTAGGAGCGGGCGCGGGTGCAGGCTTAGGAGCGGGCGCGGGAGCGGGCTTAGGGGCCGGTGCGGCGGCAGGCTTCGGAGCCGGTGCTGGCGCGGGTTTTGGCGCGGGCGCCGGAGCCCCTGCCAGGGCTACGTGTGGCAGACGCCTTGCGCCGGAATGCGAACTTGCTGCTGCATGCGGCTCGCGCGTCGAGAGGCTTCCCGCCGAGCCCTGACTGTCCACGCTCGCCGTCAGGGGACTGGCGATGGGGGAGGCATCGTGGGAGAAGACGGGGCCGGAGAATGCCGCGAAGAGCGCGGTCGCCGGCAGGTTCAGCTTAAACATGTCGCCTCGTTACGTGATGTAGAGCGGTCTACGCACAAAGAGGGCGACGCAAAATTTCTGCAGGCCTGACGGCGGCTTGCAAGCGGCGGCCCCGCTGGCATTGGTCAAGTAGGTCTTGGCCTTTAGCCCGGAAGCTTTGCGTCACCGACTTTCGCCGGGTTTGCCCATTGAGAAGTTTCGCTTGCCGATGCAAGCCCGGCATCCATGACCGGTTCGATTCATTTCGAGGTCGCAGTGTGCGTGGCGGGCCTCACCCAAGTCAACAAGTCTTGGTAATGGTTCAGTGATTTAAAACAATTCAACAAAAGATTCACAGTTGGGCGGATGGCATACGACATCCCTAGGCGGCAGGCTGGACACATCGACAACAGCGCAGCGCACTGAGGCGACGTCAGTCTAAGGGGTCGCATCGCCCGGCCCCGCGGGGCGAGTCTGCGCTCGGGGCCCACCTGTGGAATAACGATCCAGCCGTTCGGCTGTCTCTGTTACGCCCGGCGTAATGGTCTGGAGTCAGCGGCTGGAGGCAGTCTCCATAGGCCGCACGCTGGTTGCCTGAGTGGCGAGGCCGCCCTGTCGATGCCCGATGGGTCGGAAGGCTTTCCCTTTGTGCGACACTGTGGGTTGACTTGGCCAGGTTCCAGACGAAAGACGCCATGAGCGCCGCGCAACTACGCATCCTCGAGAGTTTTCCGGAGCCGGAGTTCACAGCGCTGCGAGATGCCGCCTTCGCAGAGTTCGGTTCTGGTTCGAAACAGCTCTCCGATGTGCTGGCCGATGAAGCCAGCCGTCAATCGGAAGTGCCTAAAGCCGGATCGCCCTCTCCACAGGAACTTCGAACGGGAGCCTTCGTAGACAACCGGCTGGTCGGCTGGTCCTACTCGCGAGTTGAGGAGAACCGGCTCCACATGGTGAATTCTGGCGTCCTTCCTGAGTTTCGAGGTCGTGGCATCTACTCAGACCTCGTCAAGGCAGCGATAAGCCACGCAGACGCACACGGCCTGTTCAAGATCATTTCGCGCCATGTCCCAAGCAACAACGCCGTGATCATTCCCAAATTGCGCCTGGGTTTCATCGTCTCGGCGTTCGAGTATTCCGAGGTGTATGGTCCCCTTGTGCACCTGACCTATCTGATCGGCGAGAAGCGGCGGGAACTCTATCTGGCGCGCTCCAAGCCGCTTGTCCCAAGCAACGAACCCGACCAGGGCCCGAGTTAGGACCCGAAGTGCGGACCCGAAGTGCGCACCCGCCGTGAGAACGCGAGGTCAGGGTCCAACGTCGGGCCGCGACTCAGCCCATACCCCTCCAGGTCCCTCAGCCGAATCGGACGCTGTGGGCGGCGAAGGGCACTCCGGCCTGGCATGGGTGATAACGGGGTTCGGGCAGGGAACCTTTCAGGGAGAAATAGCCCGGCTGGGAAGTTTCGTGCGCACGTCCAGGACGCGGCTAGCATTCGGGCGTTCGACCCAAAAGGGCGATGCGGGCCGGGTTCCGATCGTCCTCGATGTCCTGCGGACGCCGACGGGTCAGCAGATAGTCGAGCAGTTCCCGCACACTTCGAATCGACGCGCCAAAGGGCAGGCTCTCAGACCCACGGGAGCAGAGTCCCTTTTCGATATCACCGTGCCGCGCGGCCGCCAGGTGATTGGCGATGCAGACCTGGACGGACTGGGACAAACTGCGGTGTGGTCGGGCACCCACTGGTCCATGTTGACGTGGATCATGCTCTTGGGCTAAGACAGTCGGCACGATTTCCCGACGTTGATCGCGCTCAGCCAGAAGACCAAGGGCTCCAACATCCGGTACGCACCGCGTCGTGCGCCGGGCACGGCAAGCGCGCGACATGTGCCGCCGATAGGGCTCAACTTTCGTGCCGTCTTGCCGAAAACAGGGGATCTGTGCAAGGGCGCCACCCAAGCTCTCGCTTCGATTCTTAGCCGACTCATCCCTGGTCACCCATGCGCGATCTGGTACGCAACCTCTTTGCCAAACGCGCAACCGCCCGCGCGACGGCCTCAACAGCCGACGATGTGCCCGCCTTCGTGCGTCTGAACCAGGTCGCGCCGCTGGGGAGCGTGCCGCTCGAGCCGGGAGGGCAGGGCCCCGACTCCAAGCTGTCGTTCGTGTGCCGCGAAGTGATCCTTGACCGCACCGAACACATCGCCGGCTACGAGTTCGCGCTGCACCGCAAGCTGCACTACCGCTTTGCCGCCGACAGGACCGCGGTCAGGCGCATCTACGATGATCTGCTGCTACGCAGCATCGGGTCGATGAACATCCACCTCCTGCTGGGTCATCGCTTCGCCCTGGTCGACATCGCACCAGAGAGCTTTTCCAGCCCGCAGATCGCCACCTTGTCCCCCGCCCAAACCGTCCTCATGCTCCATCCTGGCAGCTCGACCGGCCTTGATTTCGCGGTGCTCGAGACGCTGGTCAAAGAAGCCCGTTCGGCGGGCTTTCGGGTCGGCTGGTACCGGACAGCCGCCGGACCCAGTCCGCAGCCGCTCCTGCACCTGCTCGATTTTCTGCAGGTGCGCTGCGGTGACTTCGATGGCCTGCAGCTGACTGAAATCGTGCGCGGCGCACGCACGGGGCGCAGACCGGACTCGCCGCCCTTCTACCTCCTGGCCAGTGACGTCACCTCGCTGGACGAATTCCGGTTGTGCTTCCAGGCGGGTTACGATTTCTTTCAGGGTTCCTTCGTCAACAATCGCGAACAATGGCATCCGCCCAAAAGTGAGATCGACCGGATGCGCGTGATCCGCATCCTCAACATTTTCCAGTCCGGGGCAGAGACGGCGGAACTCTCCGAACTCATCCGCCAGGATCCCGTCCTGACTTACAAGATGCTGCGCTACATCAACTCACCGGCGCTTGGGCTGGGTACGGAGATCACGCAGATCGAACAGGGACTGACGCTCCTGGGTCGTGGCCCGTTTTATCGCTGGCTCTCGCTCTTGCTCTTTGACGTCAAGGGCGCGGGCTTCACCGAACGGGTGCTCTTCGAAACGGCTCTGGTGAGGGCGCGGCTCATGGAGCAGATCGGACCCTATTCGGAACGCCCGGGCCTTGTCCCCGACCATCTGTTCATGGTGGGTCTGTTCTCCCTGCTCGACCAGATGCTGCAGATCCCCCTGGCCGCCATCCTCGAGAAGATCACCTTGCCGGACCCGGTCCGCCAGGCACTGCTCGAGCGCTCGGGGCCGCTTGCCCCGTTCCTGGGCCTTAGCCTCATCTGCGAGACGGGCGACCCGGACGAGATGGAACTGCTCTCCGCCGCCTGCCGGGTGGATGTCGCTATCGTGAACCGCGAATTGTCCGCAGCCCACTCGTGGGCCGAAAAAGTCGCAATGCTCGGCTAGTACAAATCCCGGTGCAAGCACGCGCCGGGGCTCGGGGCTCAAACATCAGGGGGCCCGATTGAACTCATCGCATCCTCGCGACGTCCAAGGGCTGGGGTCAAAACGCGGTCAAGTGTGCCCGTTCCAGCGCTCGGGGCACGCGCCCTCCGATCCCACCGGACGCCCTCGTGCACCAAGGAGAACGATCATGACAAAACCGAAACAGCCGGCACGTGAGCGCTTGCGGCAGCGCCGGTCTGCGCTCGCGCGCTGGGAGAACGAAGGGGGAGCCGATGCCGGCGGGGCGTTCGGCATGGAGCCCGGCGCGTCCGGCACACCGGCGTTGGCGAATGCGGAACTCGTCCGACTGCGCGTGCGCGTCATCGCTCTGGAGAATCTTGTCATCGCGCTTCTCGCCAACTCCTCCGAGGAAGAGCTCGGGGTGGCGCGCGCCATGGCCGAGTACATCTCCCCGCGACCCGGCTTCACGGCACACGCCCTGACGCTCGACGCGGCAGATCAGATCCTGCGCATGGCCGAGCGTTCGCGGCGCTTTCGCAGCCTGTCCCGCTCCTAGTCGCGCGGGCGGTGCGTGGCAGTCGAGGAGCGGGGGTCGGCGCTCGAGGGGTGCACCGCACGCCCTTCGCCTCATCGCTGCCTTGCGGGTGTCGGGTTTCAGGGGTCTGCAAGCCAGTCGACGCGCCCGACGTGACCGAAACGCGCCGCGGCAA
>PLEY01000188.1:20783-21026 GCA_003136595.1 Burkholderiales bacterium | reverse complement strand
CTGGGGGATTCGCAGCGTCTGTGCATGCTTCAGCAAGTCAGGATCGACCCCTGCACCCTCGTTACCAAAAACCCACACCACGTCGCGATCGAGCTTCTGGTCATAGAGACTCGCCGCACCATGTGAGCTGGTCGCAAAGACAGGCAGGCGACTGGTCGCGACCAGATCGGAAAGGTCGCAGTCCTCGCGCAATTCGAGGAAGAAGTGCGCCCCCATTGCCGCGCGCAGCACCTTGGGCGACCA
>PLEY01000188.1:20425-20751 GCA_003136595.1 Burkholderiales bacterium | reverse complement strand
GCGGGCGGGATGTCGATCACGAAGCCGATCCCCGGCGCATGGTCCAGCTGGCTGAGTGACCGGTAGAGCGTATCGGTGACGACGAGCCGTTCCACCCCTTCAAGTGCGGCGAGGAGGACGGCCACTTCGGCATGGGAGGGGCCGCTCTCGGCGACGACGCATAGACGCGGCGGCCCCAGGCGCTGCCGGTAGGTCTCGCACAGATGCACGCCCTCGAGGAACGCGAGTCCTGTCGCCTTGCGTGCAGGCGAGCGCTCGATGAGCCTGCGCAGCTGCTTGTAACGCGGATTCTCGCGCGAGGCGATCACGCTCACGGCGCGGTCTCC
>PLEY01000188.1:5191-20410 GCA_003136595.1 Burkholderiales bacterium | reverse complement strand
GCGAGGATCGAGGCGGCGGCGATCACCTCGACGCGCCCATCGCCACCCACCAGCGCGCGCACCGGGATGTCCAATGCCGGGCAGTGCAGGCCATCGATCCAGGCGCACTCGGGTCGAACGCCCAGTCCTTGCACAGCGCGCTGCATCGCAAGCAGGCTGGCCTGCAGGATGTTCAGCCGGTCGATCTCCTCGACCGAGGCGGTGCCGAGTGCAAAGGCCTGCGCACGCTCCCGGATCAGCCCCGCCAGGGCCTCGCGCCGGGCGGCGCCCAGCAGCTTGGAGTCCCGCAGCCCCGGTATGGGCGCGCCCGGGTCGAGGATGACCGCGGCAGCGTATACCGCCCCGGCGAGCGGGCCGCGTCCGGCCTCATCGACCCCGCAGATGATGCCAAAGGCGGGCATTGCCTCAAGTGGCGCTGGGGCACGCCGCGCGCGCGCCATGCTAGGCAGCCCCGATCAGGCCTGCCACCGCCAGGCCGGCGAGCCGGCCGGTATCGCGCCTGAGCTCGCTGTGCAACGCGGCAAACCTCGGGACGAGTCGCGCACGATTGTCCGCATCGAAGAGCTGCACCTCGAGGGCGCTGGCCAGCGCCTCGGGCGTCGCCGCGTCCTGCAGCAGTTCGGGAACGAGGAACTCCCGCGCGAGGATATTGGGCAGCCCGACCCAGGGCAGATAACCCATGTTGCGCATCTTGAGCCACGACAGATGCGCCATCCGGTAGGCAATCACCATCGGGCGCTTGAAGAGCGCCGCCTCGAGCGTGGCGGTACCGCTCGCGATCAGGGCCGCATCGCAGGCGGCCAGCACCTCGTGGGAGCGCCCTTCGACCAGCGCGGGCAGGAGCGACTCGAGGCCGATCCGGTGCAGGATCCCGGAGAACGCGAGCAGCGTTGCGCGCGAGGCGAGCGGCACGATCACCTGGACCTCCGGGTGGGCCTTCTGGATGAGTGCTGCCGCGCGCGCAAAACACGGGCCGAGGTAACGGATCTCCGAGAGGCGGCTGCCCGGCAGGACTGCCAGGACCGGCCGCCCGCCATCGAGCCCGAGCAGGGCGCGCGCGGCACCCCGGTCGGGGACGGCCGGGATCAGATCGGCCAGAGGATGTCCCACATAGGTCGCCGCGATGCCCGCCTCCCGGTAGAGCCGCTCCTCGAAGGGAAACAGGACCAGCATATGGTCAACAGCGCGGCGGATCTTCTCGATGCGCTCACCGCGCCAGGCCCAGATCGAGGGACTGACGAACTGGACGGTCGGAATGCCGCGCCGCTTCAGGTCGATCTCGAGATCCAGGTTGAAATCAGGCGCATCCACGCCGATGAATACGCGCGGCGGCTTGGCAATGAGACCCGTGCGCAGGCGCCTTCTGATGAGCGCGATCTCAGGATAATGCCGCAGCACCTCGACATAGCCGCGCACGGCAAGCTTGTCCATCGGCCAGTCGGCGCGAAAGCCCTCGGCCTGCATGCGCCGCCCGCCGATGCCAAAGGCGTCGAGGCCGGGGATGTGGGTCTTCAGTCCCCGCAGCAGCAGGCCCGCGAGCAGATCCCCTGAGGCCTCTCCCGCGACGAGGGCAACGGGCACGCTCACCTGCGCGCGCCGGCCTAGCGGATGATCCCGCGCTCGGCCGACGCGAGAAAATCGAGGAGCAGCTGCAAGGGCGCGGCCGCCGCCGGCTCTGACAGGGCCTGCTTAGCGATCGTCGCGCGCGCGGCCTCGAGCGACAAGCCCGAGCGATAGAGCTGCCGGTAGGCCTCGCGCAGCGCAGCGAGCGCGGCAGCCTCAAAGCCGCGCCGCCTGAGCCCCTCGCTGTTCAGGCCGTGCGGGGCGGCCGGGCGGCCGCTGCACAGGACATAAGGCGGCACATCCTGCGAAAGGTAGCTGTGCGCACCCACCATGGCATGGGCCCCGATCTTGACGAACTGGTGCACACCGCACAGGCCGCCCACGATGGCCCAGTCCCCGACCACGACATGGCCGCCGAGCTGCACGCTGTTGGCAAGGATGGTGTTGCTGCCGATCCGGCAGTCATGGGCGACATGAACATACCCCATGATCCAGTTGTCATCGCCGATGCGCGTCACGCCCTCGTCCTGCGCGGTGCCAGTGTTGAAGTAGCAGTATTCGCGGATCACGTTGCGATCGCCGATCTCAAGGCGCGTCGGCTCGCCTGCATACTTCTTGTCCTGCGGCGGGCCGCCCAGGCTGCAGAAGGGCGCCACGCGGTTGTCCGCGCCCATCCGCAAGCGGCCATCGAGCACCACATGGGCGCCGATGGACGAGCGCGCCCCGATCACGACGTGTGGACCGATGAGGGCGTAAGGGCCGATCTCGACGTCGTCGGCCAGTTCGGCCGCCGGATCGACGAGGGCGCTCGGATGCACCCGCGTCATGGCACGGCGTCCTCGCTGATCATCTTGTAGGTGCACATGAGTTCAGCCTCGGCGGCAAGGTTTCCGTCGACGAAGCCCTGCGCCCCGTACTTCCACATGCCGCGGGCCTTGCGCGTGATCGCCACTTCCATGATGAGCTGGTCACCGGGCATCACCGGACGCTTGAAGCGGGCGGCGTCGATCCCCACGAAGTAATACATCGACCGGTCGTTGGGCTTTTGGCCCATCGTGATGAACGACAGGATCGCAGCCGTCTGGGCCAAGGCCTCGATGACGAGCACGCCTGGCATCACCGGCCGGTGCGGGTAGTGCCCGGGGAAATAGGGCTCGTTGATCGAGACGTTCTTGACGGCCTTGATGCGCAGGCCCGCCTCGCACTCCAGCACGCGATCGACGAGCAGCATCGGAAAGCGATGCGGCAGGTACTCGAGAATCTGGTGAATGTCCAATTCGTTCATGTGCTACCTTGACCCTTCCTGAGTTGCCTTTCGAGAGCGCGCACCCGGTCGCGCAGTGTGTCGAGGTGGCGCACGACCACGGCATTCTTCTCCCAGGCCGCATTCTCCGCAGACGGGAAGAAGCCAGTGTACAGACCCGGCTTCTGGATCGAATGGGATATCACCGTCCCGACCGAGATGCTCACGTCGTCAGCGAGCTCAAGATGTCCGAGAATCATCGCCGCCCCGCCGATCATGCAGCGCGCACCGATCGTCGCGCTGCCGGCGACCCCCGCGCACCCGGCGATGGCGGTGTGCGCGCCGACGCGCACGTTATGACCGATCTGGACCTGATTGTCCATCTTGACGCCGGCGCCGATCACCGTATCACCGAGCGCACCGCGGTCGATCGTCGTATTCGCGCCGATCTCGACGTCATCGCCGATCACAACTCGTCCGGTCTGCGGAATCTTGACCCATTCAAAGCCGTCCCGGGCATAGCCGAAGCCATCGGCACCGACCACGACGCCCGAGTGCAGCACCGTGCGTGCACCGAGCGCGCAGTCCGGATAGATCGTCACGCGCGGATACAGGCACGACCCGGCGCCTATCGTGACCCCTTCCCCCACGACCGAGTGCGCGCCAATCGTGACGTTCGCGCCGATGCACACGCGCGCGCCAATCACGGCCGCGGGGCCGACCGACGCGGAAGGATCGATCTGGGCGCTAGCGTCCACGAGCGCACTCGGGTGCACGCCGGGCGTGGGGGCGGGACGTGCCCGGGCGGCGAAGAACTGGGCGACGCGCGCGAAAAGCAGATAGGGATCGGCAGTCACCCACAGGCCGCGCGTGCCCGGGGGGAGCAGGTCGACGAGCTCCCTTTGGATCAGCACCGCCGCAGCCCGGCACTCGAGCAGGCGGGCCCGGTAGCGACGCTGGGTGATGAAGGACAGCTGCTGTGGGCCAGCCTCCTCAAGACTCGCTATGCCGAGCACGGCGGTCTTCGGGTCGCCGATCAATTCGCCCCCGAAGAGCCCGACGAGCTCGCCGAGGTCGACCGCGTCCTGCACCAGGTCAGGGACCATGTCCGGCGGTCGCGCCGCGCCTGGTCACTTCGTGGCCGGTGCCGGGCTGGCCGGTGCAGCAGGCTGGCTATTCAAGACCTTCAGGACCTTGTCGGTGATATCGACCCGGGGATTGATGTACACCGCTTCCTGGAAGATCATGTCGTACTTCTCAGCCTCGGCGATCTGCTTGATGACACGATTCGCCTTCTCCACCACAGTCGCCAGTTCCTCGTTCTTGCGCTGATTCACATCCTCATTGAACTCACGCTGGCGGCGCTGGAAATCCTTGTCCTGGTCGGCCAATTCCTTCTGGCGCCGCGCCCGCTCCGAATCGGAGATCACCGCGGCATTTTTCTCGAGGTAGTCATAAAGCGGCTTTAGGCGCGCCGCGGTGTCGGCCAGTTCCTTCTGGCGCGTCGAGAACTCGGCGTCGAGCTTGGCCTGGGCCGCCTTCGCGGGCACCGAGTCGCGCAGGATGCGATCCAGGCTGACATACCCCAGACGGGGCGCGGCGTCCTGGGCCAAGGCGTTGCCGGCCCCCAGACCGATCCCGCATGCCGTCACACAAAGGACCACGACTCGCCCGAGGAGCTTATCTCTCATCATGCTTGCCTCCACCTCCGTTCTGACCTCAACTTAGAACCCGCTGCCGATCGTAAACTGCAGCTTCTGGATATTGTCGCCCGGCTTGGCGTTGATCGGCTGACCGAAGCTCAGCCTGAGCGCACCGAGCGGCGAGAGCCAGTTCAGCCCGATACCCACCGAGTACCGCATCGCCGAAAAGGTCAACTTCTCCGAAGGCCCGAACACGTTGCCGCCGTCGGCGAAGAGAAAGCCCCTGAAGGACCGGTCGTTGCCCGTGCCGGGGATCGGGAACAGGAATTCGGCATTGCCGTTCAGGCGCTTGGTGCCGCCGATGGCGTCACCATTGACGTCCTTCGGACCGAGCGAGCTCGTGTCATAGCCCCGGACCGATCCGATACCACCGGCATAGAAGTTCTTGAACACCGGCAGCGGATCGCCGCCATAGCCATGGCCGAAGTCGGCCTGGCCGTTAAGCGAAATCGAGTAATCCTTGGTCAGCGGGAAATAGTTGGTCTGCTGATAGCCGGTGCGGTAATACTTGACGTCATAGGGCGCGGTCACCTCGAAATAGGCATGCTGGAACTGGCCGCGCGTGGGGGCGAGGACGCTGTCTCGACTGTCGCGCGTCCAGGAGGCCGTGCCGATGATCGAGGTGCTGTAGGCACCGAACTGATTGACGTAGTCGATGTACACCTGCGGCGACGTGCTGGTCAGATCAACCTGGGTGTTCTCGATGCGCGCGCCAAAAAAGACCGTGTCGTACTCCGTGAAGGGCACGCCCCAGGTCGTGCCTAGGCCGGTCGTCTTCACCTGGTAGTCGCCGAGCGAGAGGATGTTCGGGTTGAACGTCCGGTAGTAGGCCTCGAAGGAACGGCTCACGCCGTTGTCGGTGAAATACGGATCGGTGGCATTCAGGACGATGGTGCGATACAGCGAGCTGGTGTCGACCTGGATGCCGACGTTCTCGCCGCTGCCAAAAAGATTCGCCTGCTGCACCGAGGTCGTCAGGACAAGCTTCTCTGCCGACGAGAAACCGGCCCCGATGTTGAAGGTGCCGGTCGGCTTTTCCACGACGGCGACGTTGACGTCGACCTGGTCGGCGGTGCCCGCCACCTGGGGAGTCTCGACCGTCACCTCCTTGAAGTAGCCCAGTCGCTCGAGCCGGTCCTTGGACAGTTTGATCTTGTCGGCGTCATACCAGCTCTCCTCGGGCTGGCGCATCTCGCGGCGGATGACCTCGTCGCGGGTCTTGGTGTTGCCGGTGATGTTGATGTTGCGCACATAGGCGCGGCGACCCGGATCGATGAAGATGGTGACAGCCGCCGTGCGGTGCTCGCGATCGATGTCGGGCGACGAATTGGCATTGGCGAATGCGTAGCCGAGCGCCCCCAGGCGTGCTTGGATGCGCTTGGTCGAGGCGGTCAGTTCGGCGGCCGAGTAGACAGCACCCTCCTTCAGGGAGATATAGGAGCGCAGCTCCGGCTCCTCGATGAGCAGCGTGCCCGCCAACTTCACCTCGGAGACCGTGTACTGCTGGCCCTCGGTGATGTTGATCGTGATGTAGATGTCCTTCTTGTCCGGCGTAATGGAGACCTGCGTCGAGTCGACGTTGAACTCCAGATAGCCGCGGTTCAGGTAGTACGATCGCAGCGTCTCGAGATCACCCGTCAGCTTCTGCTTCGAATACTGGTCCGACTTGGTGTACCAGGTGAGCCAGCCCGGGGTCGTCAGGTTCAGCTGGTCGAGCAGCTCCTTCTCGCTGAAGACCTTGCTGCCGATGATGCGGATCTGCCTGATCTTCGCCGCATCCCCCTCGTCGACGTTAAAGACGATGCTGATGCGGTTTCGCTCGAGCGGCGTGACCGTGGTCGTCACGGTCGCCGCGTACTTGCCGCGTGTCAGATACTGGCGCTTTAATTCCTGTTCGGCACGATCGAGGAGCGAGCGGTCGAAGATCTGCGTCTCGGACAGTCCCAGATCCTTCAGTGCCTTCTTCAGCTGGTCCTTGTCGAATTCATGGACACCGGTGAAATCGACCGAGGCGATCGCCGGACGCTCCTCGACGATCACGATGAGGACTCCGTTGTCGCCCTGCTCGATGCGCACGTCCTTGAAAAAGCCCGTCGCATAGAGGGCCTTGATGGCCTTGGTCGCCTTGGCATCGTCGAACTGTTCACCGACCTTCACGGGCAGATAGCTAAACACCGTGCCCGGCTCGGTCCGCTGCACTCCCTCAACGCGGATGTCTCGAACCACAAACGGCTCGATCGCATGCGCCCCGGTGACACCGAGGGCCATCACCACTGCTGCCAAGGGATGCAGACGCAATCGTTTACTCGAGATACGGGAATCCTTCATCGAACCTTTGGAGTCTGTGAGTGAGAGATCAGAACAGCAGGCGGGAGAAGTCGTTGAATAGAGCCACGCTCATCAGTCCGGCAAGAACCACCATTCCTGCACGCTGGCTCAGTTCTAGAAAGCGCTCCGAAGGCGGGCGCCCCTTGATGATTTCGACGAAATAATACAGCAAATGCCCCCCATCGAGCATCGGGATGGGTAGCAGGTTC
Organism: Burkholderiales bacterium; assembly: GCA_003136595.1. GTDB lineage: Bacteria > Pseudomonadota > Gammaproteobacteria > Burkholderiales > Burkholderiaceae_D > BOG-994. Next base: position 13,364 of record PLEY01000188.1, on the reverse strand, counting down.
ATCAACCCGATGCTCACGCTGATGAAGGCGATGAATGTAACAAATACCACCCAGCCGCGCCGCGCCGCCTGGCCCGCGAAGTCGGCCATGGTGCCCGGCCCGCTCAGATTCTTCAACGAGACCTGACCCATGACCATCTTGCCCAACATCTTCACGGAGAAGGTCGTCATGTCCCAGGTCTGGTCGCAGGCTGCACGCAGGCCCTCGATCGGTCCGTAACGGACCACCACCATGGGTACGGGGCGCAGCGTCACATGGATGACACCCATGTTCGCGCCGTGATGGCGCGGATCGGGCTCGGCGTCGGGCATGAGCGCAGCCGTGATGAATTCGTCATCGCGCTTCACGCGCACACTCAACTCACGTCCTGCCGCCTCCTGGATGCGGGCGCGGAACTCGTCTGTATTGGTGACGGGCTGGCCGTCGATCGCGACGATCCGATCGTCGCTGCGCAATCCGGCACGTGCTGCCGGACCGCCCGCGCTGACCTCGTCGAGCACCGGTGGCGGCGCAGCGAGCACCAGTCCCGCGTGCTCGAGCAGGTCGCTCTCCAGATCCGCTTCGGAGAATTTCGCGAAATCAAGGTAGACGCGCTCGGTGCCGCCCGCCTTCGTGCGCACGTCGAGTCCGACACTGCCGCGATCGACCGCCACCTTCACGAGCCGCCAGCGCAGATCGATCATCGAACGTACCGGCTCGTCACCCAGGCTCACAACTTCATCGCCGGCCACGAGCCCTGCGCGCGCGGCAAGCGTGCCCACCGCGGGGGTTCCGAGAATCGGCCGCGGCTCCTGCACGCCATAGAGTCCGACACCCCAGTAGACGAGGATCGCGAGCACAAAGTTGGCGAGCGGTCCCGCGATCACGATCGCCGCACGCCGCCAGACGCTCTGGCGATTGAAGGCCTGCGCGAGTTCAGCCTCGCTGTACTGGCCGGCCTCGACCTCGCGCTCATCGAGCATCGCAACGAAGCCGCCGAGCGGAATCGTGGCCAGCACCCATTCGGTCGACGCCGGCGTGCGCTGCCATTTCAAGAGGGGCCGCCCGAACCCGATCGAAAAGCGCAGCACGCGCACGCCCATGCGCCGCGCCACCCAGTAGTGCCCGAGCTCATGGAAGATGATGAGAGGGCCCAAGGCCGCGATGAATGCGACGACAGCGATCAGGATGTTCATTTTGCCAACTCCACCAGTGCGCGGGCCACGCCGCGTGCTTCGGCATCAATCGCCACAAGTTCATCGAGTGAATCCGCAGACCTGACCGGCAGCCGAGCGAGCGCCGCCCCGACCGTTGCGGCAATGGCCTGAAATCCGATCCGGCCGGACAGGAAGGCATCCACCGCGATCTCATTGGCCGCATTCAGCACCACCGGAGCGCTGCCCCCGGCCACGAGCGCCTCCTGGGCCAAACGCAGGCAGGGAAAACGTTTGAAATCCGGGGCCTGGAAATGCAGTGCACCCACCTCGGCCAGGTTCAACGGGGCAACCCCGGCTGCGATGCGCTCCGGGTAGGCCAGAGCATACGCGATGGGCGTACGCATGTCGGGATTGCCCAGTTGCGCGATCACGCTGCCGTCGAGATAGCTCACCATCGAATGGATCACGCTTTCGGGATGGATCACCACCTCGATCTGTTCCGGTGCGATATCGAAGAGCCAGCGCGCCTCGATGACCTCCAGGCCCTTGTTCATCATGGTGGCGGAGTCGACCGAGATCTTGCGGCCCATGACCCAGTTGGGATGCGCGCACGCCTCATCGGCCGTGACCTGCGCAAGCCGGGCGAGGGGCGTCTCGCGAAACGGCCCCCCGGAGGCGGTCAGGATGACGCGGGCGATGCCGTCGGCGGCGTGGCTGGTGTCGCGGCCACGCGGCAGGCACTGGAAGATGGCGTTATGCTCGCTGTCGATGGGCAGGAGGGTTGCGCCATGGCGCGCGATGCTGTCGACGAACAACTGGCCGCCCATGACCAGGGCCTCCTTGTTGGCGAGGAGGATCTGGCGGCCGGCCCGCGCGGCCGCAAGCGCGCTCGGCAGGCCGGCTGCGCCGACGATCGCGGCCATGACGATCTCGGCCTCGGCGGCCACCTCGCACAGCGCGTTCTCGCCATGGTCGATCTGGAGCCGTAGATCGCCCACCAGCTGCCGCAGGCGTTGCGCCGCGGCGGCATCGGGGACGACGGCGCGCGCCGGACGGACCGCGACGCACTGCTCGGCCAGAAGTTCCACGCGCCGGTGACCGGTCAGGGCATGAACGCGAAAGCGCTCAGGGTGACGCGCCACCACGTCCAGCGTGCTGGTGCCGATTGATCCGGTTGCGCCAAGTATCGTCAGGGTCCGCATGGTCACCATAGTCTCGCAAGGAGGAGGGCGGCCGGAACGACCGGCAGGACCGCATCGATGCGGTCGAGCACGCCGCCATGCCCGGGCAATAGCCGGCTGCTGTCCTTGACCCCGGCCTCGCGCTTCAGATGGGATTCGAAGAGATCGCCAACGATGCTCAGCGCGACCAGGAACGCCAGCGCGATGAGGCCAAGCCAGAGCGGCCAGGCGCGCAAGAGCCGCGCAAAGAATGTGTCGGCAAGGAGCGGCCAGTGACTTGCCCCGACGGCGACGAGCCAGACGCAGACCAGCCCGCCGACCGCGCCCTCCACAGTCTTGCCGGGGCTGATCGCGGGCGCGAGCTTGTGCCGGCCAAATGCCCGGCCACAGAAATACGCACCGATATCGGCAACCCACACCAGGGCCAGGATCGAAACCATGAAAATCAGTCCATCACGATAGGAGGCCAAAAGCGCCAATGCGCAGACGGCAGGAAGGAGGAGACCGGCGATGAAAAACGCCCCCCGGGCGCGCGCGACGGGCAGGAAATGGCCCTGCGTGACCAGGCCCAGAGCCAGCAACGCCCAAAGCGCCGTGGCGGTGTACAGAATGCCCCAGAACCACGCCGGCTCGGCACGGTCGGCCAAGTTCAACCACCCGGCCAGAAGCGCGGCCGTCACCGCAAACAGCGCCGCAAACGCGCGCGACTGGCCGACCAGGATCAGCCACTCCCCGATGCCCGCGGCGAGAAAGACGAGGGTCAGTACGACGAAGCCCTCCGGCGCCAGCACCGACAGGGACAGACCGAGCGCCGCCAGGAGCACGAGCGCGGTCAGCACCCGCTGGATCAGCATGGATCCTGCACTTGGGCACTGGTCCGTCCAAAACGGCGTTCGCGCTGCTGGTAGGATTTGATGGCCAGATCGAGCTGGGCGGCACTGAACTCGGGCCAGAATACCGGGGTGAAGTAGAGCTCGGTGTAGGCGAGCTGCCACAGCAGGAAGTTGCTGATGCGCTGCTCGCCGCCGGTCCGGATGAACAGGTCCGGCTCTGGGATGCCGTCCATCGCCAGGTAAGGCTGCAGCGCCAGTTCATCGATCGACTCCAGGTTCTGTGCCAATTCCGGACGGTCCCGCAACATGCAGCGCATGGCGTTCAGGATATCCCAGCGCCCGCCGTAGTTGGCTGCCACCGTCAGCGTAAGGCGCTGGTTCTCGAGCGTCATCGTCTCGGCGTTGCGGATCAGTTCGCGCAGCCGCGGCTCAAAGCGGCTCGTGTCGCCGATGACTCGCAGGCGCACCTGATTGTCCGCCAGGCGCTGCACTTCCCGCTCGAGCAGGCTCATGAACAGCCGCATCAGGAGCGAGACCTCGTCCTGCGGACGGCGCCAGTTCTCGGAGCTGAACGCAAACAGGGTCAGGTTTCCGATCTCCCGCTCGATGCAGGCCGCGACGATCTCACGCACCCGGTCGACCCCCTTGGCGTGTCCGGCCGCGCGCGGCAGCCGCCGCTGGGTCGCCCAGCGGCCATTGCCGTCCATGATGATTGCGACGTGACGGGGAATCTCTCCTAAATCGGGGACCGCGAGGGTCGAACTGACGGGACGGTTCATGGGACCGGGGGGGGTGCCGGGGATCGATGACGTTGTAGAACTCACACCGTCATGATCTCGGCTTCCTTCTGGGTCAGCATCTTCTCAATCTCGGCAATGAACCGGTCCGTGAGCTTCTGGATCTCGTCCTGCGCGCGCCGCTCCTCATCCTCGGAGATCTGTTTGGCCTTCAGGGATTCCTTCAGATGATTGTTCGCGTCGCGGCGCAGGTTGCGTACCGCGATCTTGGCGTCCTCACCCTCACCCTTGATGACCTTGGTCAGATCGCGCCGGCGCTGTTCGGTCAAGGCCGGCATCGGCACGCGGATCATCTCGCCGGCGGTCGCCGGGTTCAGGCCCAGGTCGGACTCACGGATCGCCTTCTCGACCACCGGGACCAGCTTCTTCTCCCACGGCTGTACGCCGATGGTGCGCGCATCGAGCAGGCTGAGGTTCGCGACCTGGCCGATCGGCATGGGCGAACCATAGTAGTCCACCTGGATGTGGTCGAGGATCCCGGTATGGGCCCGTCCGGTCCTGATTTTCGCGAGATCAGCCTTGAGCGTGTCCAGCGACTTCTGCATCTTCTGCTCGGCACTCTTCTTGATTTCGGCGATGGTCATGTCACATCCTTGCTTGCAGGGAAGGGTTACACGTGAACCAGGGTGCCCTCGTCTGCGCCCTGGATCACCCGCATCAATGCGCCTGGCTTGGTGATCGAGAACACGTTGATGGGCAGGCGCTGATCGCGACACAGGGCGAAGGCCGTGGCATCCATCACCTGCAGGCGCTTGCCGATGGCCTCGTCGAAGCTGATCGTCGTGTAGCGCTGCGCCGTCGGGTCCTTCTTGGGATCGGCCGTATAGACGCCATCGACCTTGGTGGCCTTCAGGACGATCTCGGCGCCGATTTCCGCGCCGCGCAGCGCAGCGGCGGTGTCCGTCGTGAAAAAGGGATTGCCGGTGCCGGCCGCGAAGATCACGACGCGGCCCTCCTCGAGGTGGCGCATCGCCTTCGGACGGATATAGGGTTCGACCACCTGGTCCATGCGCAGGGCGGATTGCACGCGTGCGACGATGTCAGCCTGCTTCATCGCATCCTGGAGCGCGAGGGCATTCATGATCGTGGCCAGCATCCCCATGTAGTCCGCCGTCGCACGGTCCATGCCCGCGGCCCCGGGGGCCACGCCCCGGAAGATGTTGCCACCGCCGATCACGATGGCGAGTTCGACCCCGGCACGCGTCACCTCAGCGATATCCCGGACCATCGCCTCGATGGTGACGCGGTTGATGCCGAAGGGATCTTCGCCCATCAAGGCCTCGCCGGAGAGCTTCAGCAGAACGCGCTTATAGGCCAGACTCATCGGACGAACGCCTCCCCTACGGTTGATTCATGTGATGCAGGCCCGGCCCGCGGATGCCGGGCCCCACCATTATCGCCTATTTATGCGGCGTTTCCGGCTCCGAGCCCTTCACCAGCGCCGCCACTTCGGCACCGAAGTCGTCCTCGCGCTTCTGGATGCCCTCGCCCACCACATAGAGCGTAAAGCGATGCACGCTCGCGCTGTGCGCCTTCAACATCTTCTCGACGGTCTCGTCCGGATTCTTCACGAACTGTTGACCGAGAAGCGTGATCTCGGCCAGGAACTTGTTGATCCGGCCGTCAACCATCTTGGCGACGATCTCGGCGGGCTTGCCGGATTCGGCGGCCTGGGCGGCAAAGATCTTGCGCTCCTGCTCGATCAGCTCAGCCGGCACGTCCGCCCGCGACACACACACCGGCTTGTAGGCGGCGATGTGCATCGCAACATCCTTGCCGACCTGGTCCGAGCTCGCCGCATAGTCCACCAAGACGCCGATCTTCACGCCGTGCAGGTAGGTGGCGAGCTTGGCCGTCGTGGCATAGCGCACGAAGCGGCGGATCGTGATGTTCTCGCCGATCTTGCCGATCAGCGCCTTGCGCACGCTCTCGACCGCGACGCCTTCCAGGACGAGCCCTGACAGGGCTGACACGTCGGCGGGGTCGTGCTCGACGACCAGCTGCGCGAGGCCTCTGGCAAGCGCCACGAACTCCTCGTTCTTGGCCACGAAATCGGTCTCGCAGTTCAACTCCACCATCGCGCCAACAGATCCGGCCACGTGCACGGCGACCATGCCCTCTGCCGCGATGCGGCTGGCTGCCTTGCTTGCCTTGTTGCCAAGCTTCACGCGCAGCAGTTCCTCCGCGAGGGTGATGTCCCCCTGGGCCTCCGTCAGCGCCTTCTTGCACTCCATCATGGGCGCGTCAGTCTTCTCGCGCAGTTCCTTGACCAGTTGAGCGGTGATTTCCGCCATGTGTGTACTCCTAGATTCAGTTACGGAAGGCCAGACCGTCGGGTCTGGCCTAAAAAAAAGGGGCGCGCATGCTCCCCCTTTTGCGACCTACGGGGCGGCGCTTAGGCCGTCGCGCTGACTTCCACAAACTCGTCGCTCCCGGAAACCGCCTCCACGATCTCGTTGGCAGCGCTGTTCTTGCCCTCGAGGACGGCATCAGCGATGCCGCGTGCATACAGGCGGATCGCCCGGCTGGAATCGTCATTGCCCGGAATGACGTAGGCCACGCCGTCGGGGGAGTGGTTGGTGTCGACCACGCCAATGACGGGAATGCCAAGCTTCGAGGCCTCGGTCACGGCGCCCTTGTGGTAACCAACGTCGACCACGAAGATCGCGTCCGGCACGCCCGTCATGTCCTTGATGCCGCCGATGCTCTTTTGCAGCTTGACCACCTCACGCTGGAAGCCCAGGGCCTCCTTCTTGCTCATGCGCTCGAGGCCGCCGTCCTGGATGGTCGCCTCCATGTCCTTCAGGCGCTTGATCGAGGCCTTGACGGTCTTGAAATTGGTGAGCATGCCGCCCAGCCAGCGCTGATCGACGAACGGCATGCCGGCGCGCTGCGCCTCCTCGGCGATGATCTCGCGCGCCTGGCGCTTGGTTCCAACGAACAGGATCGTGCCCCGGTTGGCCGCAAGGCGGCGCGCGTACTTCACGGCGTCGTTGTAGTTCGCCAGCGTCTTTTCGAGGTTGACGATGTGGATCTTGTTGCGGTGGCCGAAGATGAAGGGGGCCATCCGGGGGTTCCAGAAGCGGGTCTGGTGTCCGAAATGGACGCCCGCCTCCAGCATTTCGCGCATTGTGACTGCCATGGTCTGCTCCGTTAGGGTTAGGTCTAAGGTCACTGTCTGCATCGCATGATGGGCAAGCCCGCGACACCCTGACTGACAGCACCTGTGATTGACTGCATGACTACGTTTGAACTACGTTTGAATGACTGCACCAGCTGCCGGACGGCTCGGTTTCTGCAGGACACTGCCCTGCCAACCAGACCGTGGCACCGCCCGGGGACAGAAGCTGCGCCCTGGATCCCCGCGCTGGATCGACGTCCCGAACCGGCGCCAAGTGACGATACCCACCGCTGCCAGGGCCTGACACCGGCTTCACACCGACTGCTACGCCGGGTTTTGCACCAGAATCGAGCGGAAGGACATACCTTCGCACCTTCCCCACCTCCCGTCCGCACTGCTCGTAACGCTCGGACAAGGGGCCCTAGCCCGTTCCTGCGCTGCCGTGGGGGGTGCACTGGATCAAGAACTGAACCCAAGAACTGANNCCCGCCTACTACCCTGCCAAAAATTGCAGGATAGCCTTGAATTCTAGCATCTTTTCCCCCATTTCCTCAAGCGTCGGGGCGCTTTTGGCGAAGCCGCGCGCGCCGTCAGCGCTCTTCTGGGCACGCACGGGGCGTCGCGGGGGTGGCCTCGGGGATGGCTTTCGGGGTGGAAAATGCGAAGTTCTGCGGGCGAACCCGCGCGACGAACTGTTTGCGCGCGCTTCTTCGTCTCGATTATGCTTGGGGATTGACAGATATTGAACCTGAAGGCGGTTGTCGACGTGGTCATCAAGAACTCTACCGATTTGGAAAAAATGCGTCTTGCCGGGCGCCTCGCCTCCGAGGTCCTGGACTTCATCGCCCCTCACGTCAAGCCCGGCGTGACCACGGGTGAACTCGACACCCTGTGCCACGACTACATCACCGATGTGCAAGAGGCCATCCCCGCACCCCTGAACTACGCGCCGCCNNGGCTACAAGCCGTTCCCGAAGTCGATCTGCACCTCGGTGAACCACCAGGTCTGTCACGGCATCCCGGGTGAGCGGGTGCTAAAGAGCGGCGACATCGTCAATCTCGACATCACGGTGATCAAGGACGGCTACCATGGCGATACGAGCCG
>PLEY01000188.1:0-5183 GCA_003136595.1 Burkholderiales bacterium | reverse complement strand
GGCGCCCACCTGGGCGACGTCGGCTACGCCATCCAGCGGCATGCCGAGGAGAGCGGCTTCTCGGTGGTGCGTGAATTCTGCGGACACGGCATCGGCACCAAGTTCCACGAAGAGCCCCAGGTGCTGCACTACGGGCGGCCGGGCACCCTGGAGGAGCTGCGTCCGGGGATGATCTTCACGATCGAGCCCATGATCAATGCGGGGCGCCGTGAGATCCGTGAACTGAGCGATGGCTGGACCATCGTCACCAGGGACCACAGCCTGTCGGCGCAATGGGAACATACGGTTCTGGTCACCGAGGACGGCTTCGAGGTGCTCACGCATTCGGCCGGCACGCCGCCTGCTCCAGCATTGCAAAACTGATCACGGCCGGCACCGCGCGCCGTCCGGACCTCCATGTCTGCCGTCCTGACAGTCGATCGAGCGCGCGAGGGCGACTCCCGTAGCCGGGAACTGCGCGCCGAGCTGCTGGCCCGTCGGGCCCGCACGCTCGAAGCCTTTGAGCACAGGCCCAACGCAACCCACCTTCTACGCGGCCTGTGCCGTGATGTCGATGTGATTCTGGCCGCCTGCTGGCGCGGCTGCGGGCTGCCGGGGGCCGCAGCGCTGGTCGCGGTCGGGGGTTACGGCCGCGGCGAGCTCTTCCCCTACTCCGACGTCGATGTCCTGATCCTGCTGCCGGGACCCGCGGACACGGTCATGGCGAGCCGCATCGAAAGCCTGGTCGGACTGCTCTGGGATCTGGGCATCGAACTTGGCCACAGCGTACGCACAGTGCCCGAGTGCATCGCCGAGGCGGGACGCGACATCACCGTGCAAACGAGTCTGCTTGAGGCCCGCCTCATCGCCGGCGGCCGCCGGCTCTACGGCAACCTGGTCGAGCAGGTCGCCGAGCACCTCGACCCGCGCCAGTTCTTCCGCTCCAAATCGGTCGAGCTTCAGCAGCGCCACGCCAAGTACCAGGACACGGCCTATGCGCTCGAGCCGAACTGCAAGGAGAGCCCGGGGGGCCTGCGCGACCTGCAGGTGATCCTGTGGATCGCCCGGGCGGCGGGGCTTGGGCACAGCTGGGCCGAACTCGCCCATAGCGGCCTGTTGACGGCCGTCGAAGCAAGGCAGCTGCGGCGCAACGAGCAGCTCCTGAAGCTGATCCGTATCCGCCTGCACTTAATCGCACGGCGCCGCGAGGACCGCCTCGTCTTCGACGTCCAGGGTGCCCTCGCCGAGAGCTTCGGCTTCAGGCCCAGTGGCACGCGCCGCGCGAGCGAGGTTCTGATGCAGCGCTATTACTGGGCGGCCAAGACCGTCACCCAGCTCAATGACATCGTGCTGCAGAACATCGAGACGCGCCTGTTCCCGCCGGACCAGTCCGACAACCACGTGCTCAACGAACGCTTTCAGGTCCAGGGCAAGCTGCTCGACATCGTCGATGACCACGTGTTCCAGAGAACTCCGGCCGCGCTGCTTGAGGCGTTCTCGCTGATGCAGCAACACTCAGAACTCAAGGGCATGACTGCGCGGACCCTGCGCGAGCTCTGGCACGCCCGGACCCTGATCGATGCGAAGTACCGGCACGACCCGGCGAACCGGGCGCGCTTCCTGTCCCTGCTGCAGTCGCCCCGCGGCATCGTCCACGAGCTGCGGCGCATGAACCAGTTCTCGATCCTCGGGCGCTACCTGCCGGTGTACCGGCGCATCGTCGGCCAGATGCAGCATGACCTATTTCACTACTACACGGTCGACCAGCACATCCTCATGGTCGTGCGCAATCTGCGGCGCTTCACCATGGTCGAGTTCTCGCACGAGTATCCGCTGTGCTCGAAGCTGATGCTCAATTTCCCGCGCCACTGGCTGCTCTATGTCGCGGCGCTCTTCCATGACATCGCCAAGGGCCGCGGTGGCGATCACTCCCTCCTCGGCGAAGCCGACGCCCGCCGCTTCTGCAAGGACCACCGGATCGCCCCAGAGGATTCGCAACTGGTCGAGTTCCTGGTCCGCGAGCATCTCACGATGTCGCGCATCGCCCAGAAAGGCGACATGTCCGATCCGGAGGTGATCCGGGATTTCGCAGCGCGCATGGGCGACGTCAGACACCTGAACGCGCTCTACCTGCTGACGGTCGCCGACATCCGCGGCACAAGCCCGAAGGTCTGGAACGCGTGGAAGGGCAAGCTCCTCGAAGACCTGTACTTCCGCACGCTTCGGGCGCTCGGTGGCGCCAAGGTGTCGGCCCATGTGGAGCTGGCCTATCGACAGGATGCCGCGCGCCGCATCCTGGAGCTCTATGACTTCGACCAGGACGCGGTGACCCGCTTTTGGGATCAGCTCGACATCGCCTGGCTTCTGCGCCACGACGCGCAGGACATCGCCTGGATCACCCGCTCGTTTGCGCTCGGCGCCGACAGTGACATGCCGCGGGTGCGCGCGCGACTCTCGCCGCTTGGAGAAGGCCTCCAGGTCGCCGTCTACACGCCTGACCAGGCTGACCTTTTGGCGCGCATCTGCGAGTTTTTCGAGCGGCACCGCTTCGCGGTGCTCGATGCACGCGTGCACACGACCAAACGTGTCAAGGGTCCCAACTATGCCCTGGACACCTTCCATCTGGCCGACAATGGCATTGCCCACTACCGGGACATCATCGGCCGCATCCAGCGCGGCCTGACCGACCACCTGGCTGCGGCTGCGCCGCTCTCGCCACCGGCCAAAGGACGTCTGTCGCGCCAGTCACTCACCTATCCCATCACGCCCACCGTCGACCTCAGGGCCGACGATCGCGGCCAGTACTATCTCCTGAACCTGTCGTCGGCGGACCGGGCGGGGCTCCTCTATGCCATCCTCCGAGTGTTCGCCGCGCACCGCGTGAACGTGCAGACCGCCAAGATCACCACACTGGGTGACCGGGTCGAGGATTTTTTCCTGGTCGATGGCGAGGGTCTGTCCAACACCAAGGCGCAGTTCCGTTTTGAGACCGATCTGCTCGAGACGCTCGCGGCATGAACGCTCCGGAGACGCTGCGCCTGTCCAAGCGCATGGCCGAACTGGGCCTGTGCTCGCGACGCGAAGCCGATGCCTGGATCGAACGCGGCTGGGTGTTCGTAGACGGTGAACGCATCACCGTGCTCGGCACCAAGGTGCTCGCCCACCAGAAGATCTCGATCGACAAGCGGGCCGCGCTGGAACAGCTCTCGCGCATCACGGTGCTCTTGAACAAGCCGCTTGGGTACGTCTCGGGCCAGGCCGAGGACGGCTACCAGCCGGCGAGCGTGCTGGTCACCGAGAATGCACGCTGGCGCGCCGATCCCTCGCGCACCAACTTTGAGCCGCGCCACCTGCGTCACCTCGCTCCCGCAGGACGCCTCGATATCGATTCAACCGGACTGCTGGTCCTGACCCAGGATGGCCGCATCGCGCGCCAGTTGATCGGTGCCGAGTCGAGCATCGAGAAGGAGTATCTGGTGCGCGTCACGGGCGAGATCGCTGCCGACGGGCTTCAGCGGCTCCGCTTTGGGCTGGAGTTGGACGGCCATGCGCTTGAGCCGGCCGACGTCACCTGGCAGAACCGCGACCAGTTGCGCTTCATCCTGAAGGAAGGCAAGAAGCGCCAGATCCGGCGCATGTGCGAGATGGTCGGGCTGCGCGTGGTGGGGCTAAAGCGCGTACGTATTGGCGCTGTGCGGCTGGGTGACCTGCCCGTCGGTCAGTGGCGTTATCTGGGGCCAGAAGAGCGCTTCTAGGATAGATCGTTCGGACGGCTCGTTCATCCGGATAGAGGGCCCTGTGGGGGGGCGGTCCCGCCGGTTTGCCGTCCCGGGATCGGAGCCCGTAGCGACCCGCGCGCCGCGGCTGCGTGGTCCCGCTAGATCCTCTTTCTCTGGGTGACCCAGCCCAACGCCCCCAGCCCAAAAAGCATCAGCCAGGCCGCAGGTGGAAGCGGCACGGCAGAAACCTCTACACCGATCGCCGCCGTGCTGGTCCTATAGGTGCTGCCGGTCCCGACACCAAAGCCGAGCGCCCGGACCGTGCCGGTCTGCTGAGATGCCTCTCCCGGCAGGTCCAGCCCGGTCTGGCCGGTAACGGGGGCGACCACAAGCCAATAGTCGGCCGCCGCGCTCGGGGTCCAGGACGCGCTGGCCGAGGTCCAGCCATTGGCATGAAAGGTCGCTTCGGTCGAATAGACCGGCACCGCATTCCGGTTGGAAATTCCTGCGGCGGTGAAGATTTCGAACAGGACATTGTCGCCCGGCTGGCCACTACCCACGGTCAGGTAAGCGGCGATTGACGTGATCGTCTCGCCCGGGTTCGCTGCGAATTCGACATCATAGGGACTGGTGAGGAGGGCGTATGTACTCGCGCCGGTAGGTGTACCGGTGTCGAGTACGAACGACGCGTGCGCGGCAGCAGGGACCGTCAGGGCGCCCACCATTGAGGCCGCCGCTGCAGCTCGAATTAACCTGAGTTTCATGTCCGTTCCTATGGGAAAAACTGCCCTGACCGAATTGTCCGCGTCGCAGATGCCAAATAGCGTGATGACGCTACGACTATCTCAGACAACTGTTTCAGGGCAGATTTGAGAATCCCCCGGAACTGATCCCTTTGGGCTAGCCCTCGGGCTTTTGTCCCGACGCAGCGACCTTGGCGCATCCGAGCGGGAAGCAGTCCGCGGTGCCGCGAGGGCACAGGACAGTTTCGGAGGTACCCTGCTGTACCGGCACGAGGGCCCGGCACGACAGCCCAACCCGACCACTCGACCCGAGTACGCGGCGATGCGCCGAGGTCTATTTCCAGCGATCACCTTTTTGCTTCACGTAGCGCTCGAACACCTAGCGCGAGCCAACCACTGGGATAAAGATCACGACCATCAGGACTGCCTTGATGTCCTCAGCCGCAGCGGGGTCGATTTGATGTGCGGGCCACGGTGGTAATGCAAATACCAGAAGACTTTAGCGGATTCCTTGCGTCGAGGCGAATTCGCTCGTGCGCCGAATGACGAGCGGCCAGAAATATACGCCCATCCTGGCGGCCATGACCGGGTACGTGGCACGCAGCACGCAGCAGGCAGCAGGCCGCCGTTAGAAGCGAAGCAGCGAGACTTCGTTTGCGGCTGAAGCTGTGCTTGGAGCAACGTTCATGGGAGATGGCCGCTCATGGGGTGTCTTGATGATCTGAATCTCCCCATGCCTAAA
>PLEY01000138.1 GCA_003136595.1 Burkholderiales bacterium | reverse complement strand
ACGACTATTTTGCAGAGCGTCGCGCGGCGCTCGAATCCTGGACGGCGTTACTGTTGGAAATCGAGCGAGGTGGGCGGAAAGTTACAGCCCTGAAATCCCGTCGCGCGAGCGCGTAAGCGGAAGCGCGTTTCTGAGTACTTCTAAGTCCGTTTGAACGCTGCCAAGCGGGCTGCTTTAGGATCACAATCTGTGACCTTAGATCCGCTAGGCGCAGCTCGAAACCCGGCTCGACAGGAACCTTACAGAACACGACGCGGCTATTGCCGCAATTCCATCTGCTATTCGCTAAATCATGAATCCGCCGTTATCCAAGCGGCGATCGATTGGCTTCACTGCAAACCTCGGCGATCAGAAATGGTTTTGAGTGCGGTTCGGAGTTGCCGGAAGTCATTGCGAATGTTATCGCTTGCGCTTCCTGGTACCTTTCCATTCACGGTTGAGTCGGTTCAGATCGAATCCCTTAAGATCGAAATCCCCGCCGATCCAACGAACCATGTCTTCATGTTGCTCGTGGTTGCGGTCGCCGATGATCTCCAGGAACAGTGCAAAGCCATGTGGGCCACCCACATCCTCGGGGGGACAAGCGTTCTCACCCGCTACACAGACCGGCGAAGGGCGATAGGTCTGGGTCGCGGTGTCGCAGGCGTAAGCGCTTCCAATCGGCGATCAGGTCGTTGTATCTGATATTACTTTCACAGCGCTGCCAAGATTGAAAGTCGGTCTAGCACCGTGGTGACTCGCTGGGCATGCAGTTGGTCCGCGACGATCAGCCCGGGCAACGTGTTTCGGAAACCCTCGTCGGCGACAATCGCCGCGAGACGCTTCACCACATGGGTCCGTAGGGCTGGCGAGGCGGTGCGGATGTCCGCCACCAGTGTCGAGCGTCCTTCCACGAGATTTATGATGTCTTCGAAGTCGTGGCTTACCACCATGTCACCACCACCGCGTGAGTCGAAGGCTTCGAGCTTGGTTGCGAGAAACGCAGGCGCAGAGATCAGATTAATCGCAACTCCGCTCGGCAGGATGTAGCGCGTCGCTGAACGTGTAGCTTCCGCATACCAAGTGTTTGAAAAGCCCAGCACAGACTCGTTTGTGGGCATCAGGTCGACCTTGACCGAGCCCACGATCCAGCGGCAGATTGGCGCCTCGGGGGATAGGTCGCGTGTGAAGCCGCGCTGCGCGAATGCCTTCTCCAACGCATGGTAGTCGCGCAACCCTGCAACTTCAGCGATCAGATCGACGTCGTAGGTGACCCGCGGCGGTGGCGCCGTCGCACTGTCGATCAATAGGCTCACCGCGCATCCGCCGACGAGGACCAGCTGGTCGCGTAGATTACCCAGGGCATTTGCCACCAACTCGACCCGCTGGACGTTGGGGTCACCGGGCATCACAAGCGATCCTCGAGCAATTTCCGCGCGAGCGTACGTTCACGTGCATTGCCGGACCGAATCGCATCGAACAGGGCAAGGCTCTCGTACAGCGCCTGATTCCGTAGCGCCGCTGCCGGAGCGGAACGGTACAGCGGCGCTAGCGCAATCCCACGAATCTTGCCGGAGACGGACGGCCACACGGGAGCGGGGTCCGCGGAGGGTGCAATATGGGCGCTCAACGGTTCTGCCGCGTGCGCCGTCGGGATGCCCGCAACCATGCCGCCGCGTAGCGGAGGAAAGGCGTACTTGGCACCGTGAAACAGGAATTCTTTGAACGCGTCGTGGATGATGCGCGGCCGCTTGGCGTCGAAGTGCAACAATCTTGCGGTCTCGGCGCGCCTGAGTGCGGCGTGCACCTCGGACATGGAGAGCCCCGAGAATTCCGCCAGCTCCGGATAGGTCGTGCCCCGATCGCGGCAAGCAGCCAGCACCAGCAACAGGTAGAGATCCTGCGGCTTGAGAACGGGTTGGCGGCTACTCAGTCGGGACATGGCTTACTACAGTCTTTCGTGTTTCGCGAAATACGAAAGTATTTCTAAATCAGAATGTTGTCAAGCATTTTTGGTCAGTGCCGACCTGAAAGACCGGCATTGTCATATGGCTCGGCGGTACATGCTATTCATTTACTCTAAATTGGCGGTCAGACAGCGCTCGCCTGAGCCCCAGTGGCCGCATTTCACCGCGTCCTCTCAACCTCCCGGGGTGCACGCTGACGCCCGGTCTGTTCGAGCAGCCCCGCCATTAGCCACTCCCGCTCCGTCCTGGCCGGCCGCAGGCTGCAGACGAAGTGCCTGGTCTGTTCGGCGAGCGCGGTCTGTCCCTGGCTTCTCAGCACCTCGCTGGCGGCGAGCCATCCCTGTTCAAGTTCTCGGCGTGTTTCGCGTAGCTGCAGCTTGGCCGGCTCACCCGACGGATCCGGCGTCCGCAACGCAACTGCCGTGGCTTTGACCCGTTCGCGCATATGCGTGGACGCGCCGCGCCGAGCGGCGCGGTAGATGCCATCGGACTTCCGCGGGCGCGTTTCGCCGCGAACGAAACGCGGCGTCGCATTGGCCGCAACGCCGGCGCGGCGCAACTGGTTCGCAAATTCCTCGCGCCATTGGCGCAGCGTGGCCTTGCGGATATTCAGGCGCTCGCCCTGCTCGCTGATTGCCTTGACGATCACATGGACGTGGGGATGCGACTCGTCGGTATGGAGCGCCAGGGCATAGCGGTGCTTGAGCGCGAATTGCTCGCGGCAGAACGCTTGCGTCGCAACACGTACCTTGTCCGCCGACGTTCCGGCCGGCATCGAGAACACCAGCTTATGCACCAGCTTCGGCGTCCGCCGTCCCTGCAATCCGCCGAGCCCCGACTGGCATTCCGCCAGGTTGAGGTCCCAGTCCTCGATCAGGTCTGCAACGGCGTCACGGTCCTGCAGCCGCTGCCCGACGTCGGTCAGCAGTTCGACATCCCCCTGCCGGCCGACGTAGGCCAGATGCTGGCGCACCGCCGCGACCGAATTGGCGCTGGCCGGCAATACCTTGACCATGACTTCCGGCGTGCGGGCGACGGTGCGCGCAATCTGCTGAATCTGTGCCGGCGACAGGCGGTCACGCCGCCCTGGGCCACGCCGACCATGGCTCTCCAGCTCAAAGAGGGGCCCTTCAGGGCTTCGGTTCGGCATACCCGACCTTCCAGCTCACCGCATTCTCCTTGAGCAGGGCTTTGACGTGATCCCGCAAGGCCTCGCAGACCTTGAGCATCGCGAGAACCTCACCGCGGTGAGGTCCGGATGCCGGAGCGCCCTGATGGGTCGCGCGAGCAATCTGGTTGAGGTTGCGGCCGATGGCTCACGCCGTCATTCTCGACGCCGTTGAATTACTCGCGAAAATCAGACCGGTCTAATTGTGGCAAGCAAGATAGGACTGATTCTGGAAAGCGCCTCAGCCTTAAGAGCAAACCGGCCTAAGACGACGTGTTCCGCGGTGTAGCTCAATGGACAGAGCGCCCGGCTTTCTACAATCCATGTTCCTCGCACGTTCATGGTATGGCCCGGGGGGATGCGGGTTCAAGTCCCGCCACCGCTTCCAATTCGTGTTCGGAGTGCCCTGAGGCGCCGTCGGTCTCTGGTGGCCCGAATTCTAGAACGGTATGTCGTCATCCCATCCAACTTCGGATGACTTTTGCACCAGGTTGATGTCCGGCGCGGGTTGGCGGGCATTCTGGGCCGCGTATAGCTTGGCGTTCACGTAATGCATCAGTGTCTTGACCGCGTTGACGTACAACGTCGCCTCGGCGGTATCGAGAAGGTGTTCGTTCGCATGCGCGAGAGTGTCGTGGTTTCGTAGCGGATCGACAGCGTCGACCACCGCGGCGAGCGAATTCAGAATTTTCGTGATCTGATCCGCATGCCGTCCTTGTGGGCCCAGCTCGGGGCATGCACCCCGTAGAAGCTTAAAGAGCTTGGTGATGGGCGGATCATTGCCGGTAAACGCCCTGGCGCCGGTTGGACTTCACGAGTGCTCGGCAGGCATGCAGCGGACCCTCGTACTCCGGCTTCCCCTTGTTCGCGGCCTTCACCTTGAACAGGTCGTTCGGCTTGTCGCTCGTCTGGCCAGCGCGCGTCATGATCCGCGCGCCGTCCACCTCGGCGCCCTTGAACGACCACAGGGCGCTGAAGACGGCCGCCTGACCGTCCGTGCACCGAATCGGACCATGGATCCAGTCATCCAACGTCACCCAACCGAAGTCGGCCGAGAATGGCCCGTGCACGGGCGTCCAGGGATCGGCAGCGACCGCTGGTTCCGGCGTTGCGCCCGGCCGGATGTGAGCGATGCCACCGCCGTAGAAGGTGATCCGCATCGAGGATGCCAAGGCGTATGTGGCAGATGTCGCACCGACGGTGAATCGGCTCTTGGGTGAGTTGGAGCACGCCCTTCGCCCGGTGTGGATGTCGGAGATGTGCGATCAGGTAGCGCGCACGATCACCCACAAGCAGGGCGACCTGCTTTGGCGGGACAAGGTGGGATGGGCGGTTTGCCTCGAAGAAGTCCAAGACCGCACAGGGCAGTCGATCAAGGTCAGACTCAAGGGCGTTGAAAAGGCTGTGATGTCCGGCTACTGCGTCAACGTGTCCGAGTTCTGCAGCCGAAATTCAGCGTTGAGCAGCCTTGTCGCCGACCTACGGCGCCGTGTCGCCGCCAGGTAACGGCAAGTATTCCTTGGAGGTACATCCGATTGCATTGATCCGGATGCCCGCGGCGCGTTCTCGTCATCTGGGGTGTGCGGGCCAGTGGCGCGGGTTCCTATCCATCGGTTGTTATTGACATTTACCGATTTTATGGAACAATATGCCGGATCATGGACACGACCGCCGACAAACTGCTGGAGCTGGTGCGCACGCGGGGACTGCTGCGCCCGCACGATCTGGCCCCACTGGGCATCCCACGGGTGGCCCTGACGCGGGCCGTTCGGCGCGGGCAACTGGAGCGCGTCGGGCGCGGCCTGTACGGTCTCGTGGCGCGTCCGGTGTCGGCCCATGGCACACTGGCGGAAGTCGCGCGCCGCGTGCCCAAGGGCGTGGTCTGCCTGCTGTCGGCGCTGCGCGTCCACGACCTGACGACGCAGGCCCCTTTCGAGGTGTGGCTGGCCATCGGCAACAAGGCCGCTGCCCCGAAGCTGGACTACCCGCCGCTACGCCTCGTGCGCTTCTCCGGCGCCGCGCTGAGCGAGGGCGTCGAGGAACACGTCGTCGACGGTGTGACCGTCCACGTGACCAGCGTCGCCAAGACCGTGGCCGACTGCTTCAAGTACCGTAACAAGATCGGCATCGACGTGGCGCTGGAATCGCTGCGCGAGGCGTGGAACGCCAAGCGCATGACCAGCGACGAGATCTGGCACTACGCCAAGATCGACCGAGTCGCCAACGTGATGCGTCCCTATCTGGAGAGCCTGGCATGAACGAACCTGACAAGAGCCGGCGCAATGTCGCCGCGTCGGTTCGCGCCCGGCTGCTCAACAAGGCCCGGGCCGAAGAACTCGACTTCAACCTGCTGCTGACTCGCTAGGCGCTGGAGCGCGTCCTGTACCGCCTAAGCGTTTCAGAGCAGCACGGACAATTCTTGCTCAAAGGTGCGTTGCTGTTCGATATCTGGTTCGACGTACCGCATCACCCGACCCACGATGCCGACCTGCTGGGCTTTGGCTCCACCGAAATCCCGCATCTGGAAAACCTGTTCCGCCAGATCAGCCAGATCGCCTGCGATGACGGCATCGTCTTTCAGGCCGACAGCGTGAAGGCCCCCGAAATCCGCAAGGAGGCCAACTACGCGGGTGTCCGCGTGACGATGATCGGCCTGCTCGATGGCGCGCGCTGCCCGGTACAGATCGACATCGGCTTCGGCGACGCCGTGACGCCCGGCCCGGACAACGTGCAGTACCCGGTCATCCTCGACGGCATGCCACAGCCGCAACTGCGGGACTATACCCGCTACACCGTGGTCGCCGAAAAGCTGGAAGCGATGGTCAAGCTCGGCATGCTCAACAGCCGGATGAAGGACTACTTCGACCTCCGGGTTCTCGCCGGACATTCCGACTTCGACGGCGCGGTGCTGGCCACGGCAATTCGCGCCACGTTCGAGCGCAGGGCTGCTGCCATCCCGCCCAGCGCGCCGCTGGGCCTCACCGATGAGTTCGGCCTGGACGAGCAGAGGACAAAGCAGTGGCAGGCGTTCCTGCGCAAGAACGCCTTGGAGCCGATGCCGCTGACGACGGTGATCGAGGCCGTACCGTCCAAGAATTGGAACGAAGGTTGCGGTAGACTTTGNNCCGCTTCGATTCACCGACGCCGAGAGAGCCCTACTGGCGCGTAAAGCCAAGCGGGTCGGCAGGAAGACGCTACTCACGCTGGACACGATCGTCACTCCCGATACATTGCTGCGCTGGCATCGCCGGTTCGTGGAGCGAAAGTGGAACTTCGTCCACCGCCGACCCTGGCCGTCCGGGTGTGATGCGCCAAATTGACACGCTCATCTGCCGCATGGCCAGCGAGAATCCCGGCTGGGGCTAGACGCGTATTCAGGGAGCCCTCTCGAACGTTGGGCACCAGGTGGGCCGCGGAACCGTGGCGAATGTGCTGAAGCGCAACGGTATCGAGCCATCACCGGAACGAACCAAGCGGACGCGCTGGTCGACTTTCTTGAAAGCACATTGGCAAGTTTTCGCGGCCAGCGACTTTCTCACAGTGGAAGTCTGGACGGGGAAGGGGTTGGTCACCCATTACATCTGGTTTGCGATCAGTCTCGCGGGTCGGCTCGGCGCAGTACTGGGGATCACGACCCGGCCTGATGAGACATGGATGCTGCAGATGGGTCGGAATCTGGTCGATTGCGATTCAGGGCTGTTGCGCGGCAAGCGCTATCTGATNNCGTTCGATCAAATCGGAGTGCCTCGATCGGATGATCTTCGTGGGCCAGGGCTCCTTGCGTCGTGCCGTGACGCAATACATCGAGCACTACCATGCCGAACGCAATCATCAGGGCCTGGAGAATCGGCTCGTGCAGCCCACTTTGACCGCCGCCGCGAACGATGGATCAGTTCGACGA
>PLEY01000064.1:10078-10297 GCA_003136595.1 Burkholderiales bacterium | reverse complement strand
CTCTGTGTCTCTGTGGCTAATTACCACCGGCAACTTGTCATTGCCATTTTCCGATTCGACGTGATAGCCGAGTTCGCGCAACGCCGAAAACAGCGCCGCCTGCGGACGTTCGTGCATCCGCGCCACGCCGCTCAAACGATAAACGCCATCGCCCAGACAAACGAACGCCGACAAAAACCGCGCCGCCGTCCCCGCATTGCCCACAAACAGTTCCAGTGG
>PLEY01000064.1:0-10003 GCA_003136595.1 Burkholderiales bacterium | reverse complement strand
GAGCCGGGCACGGTGATTTCCGCGCGCACGGGCTTGGAGAGCGGGACGATTTCGATGAGTTCGGGAAGCGCCATTATTCCGACGAAGTTGAACCGCCTTTCGCGCACCAGTTGTCGCGACGCGATTTGGCCGTCGCAAAGATTTTTTCAAGGGCTGCTGCCTCGCCACTTTTGAGCGCGCTTTGGAATTTTTTAAGTTCCGCCACAAACGCATCCACCGACCGTGAAATATTTTTACGGTTGGCCAGCGCGATGTCGCGCCACATCTCGGGCGAGCTCGCCGCGATGCGTGTGACGTCCCGAAAGCCCCCGCCAGCCAGACTCATGTTCTCGGCACCGTTGACAGCCCCGGCCACGTGCGCGACCAGGGCGTAGGCGAGCAGGTGCGGCAGGTGACTCACCGCCGCGAGCGCCTCGTCATGCCGGGCGGCGTCGAGCAGCACGACCTCGGCGCCGCACGCCTCCCACAAGGCGCGGACACGGTCCAGGTGCGCTGCAATCTGGCCCGGGAAGGGAGTGAGGACGACCTTTCTGCCGCAAAAGAGGTCCGCCTGCGCCGCGTCCGGTCCATGTCGCTCCCTGCCCGAGAGCGGGTGGCCAGGCACGAATTGTCCGATCCGCGCACCGAGCACCTCCCGTGCCGCATCCAGCACCTCCTGCTTGGTGCTACCGGCATCGGTTATGCTCGTGTGCGGCCCGATCCAGGGCAGCAGCTGGGACAGAATCGAACGCGTCTGCGCCACGGGGGCCGCGAGAAACACCACGTCAAGCGGCGCGCCCTGCGGCGGGGCGTCCAGCAAGACGCCATCGATGATGCGCAGTGCCTGCGCGCGCACGAGGACCTCGGGGTCGCGATCGATGCCAAGCACCTCACGCACCGCGCCATGGCGCTTCAGGGCGAGCGCGAAGGAGCCGCCGATGAGGCCGACGCCACAGACGGCAAGGCGAGCGATCACCTGCGGCCCCGGCCGCCGTGGCCCATCGCCCCTGACCTCCCCGGCGCCGGCACAGGCCCTAGGACCGGAGCGCCCGGGGGAGCGCGGCGATCAGCGCCGCGTTCTCCTCAGGCAGGCCAATCGAGATGCGTAGCCACTGCGGCAGGCCATAGTTGCCGACCGGACGCACGATCACCCCTTGGCGCAGGAGACCGAGATTGACGCGTTCGCCGGCATCATCCGTATCGCCGACCTTGACCAGCACGAAATTCCCATACGAGGGGATATAGGGTAGGCCGAGCGCCTCGCAGGCCGCCACGAGCTGGCGGTAGCCCGCCGCGTTCAGCGCATGCGTGCGCTCGAGAAAGGCGCGGTCGCCGAGTGCCGCGAGCGCGGCAACCTGGGCCAGGCCGTTGACGTTGAAGGGCTGACGGATGCGGTTCATGACGTTGGTCACCGCCGGCTGGGCGATCGCGTAGCCGACACGCAAGCCGGCCAGGCCATAGGCCTTGCTGAAGGTCCTGGACACGACGAGGTTCGGAAAACGTCGCACCCATGCGACCGAGTCGATGCGCAGCGACTCCTCGAGGTACTCGTTGTAGGCCTCATCGAGCACCACCATGACCTGGCTTGGCAGCGACTCGAGGAAGGCCTCGATGGTGCGTGCCGGCAGGTAGGTTCCGGTGGGGTTGTTCGGATTCGCGATGAACACCAGTTGGGTGTCATCCCGTACCGCGCGCCGCATCGCATCGAGGTCGTGGCCGAGACCCGCCGTCGCCGGCACCACGATCTTGTGGGCCCCGAGCACCTGGGTGGCGATCGCGTAGACGATAAACGAGTACGCCGAGTACACGGCACTGGCCCCCGGCTTCAAGAAGGCCTGGGCCGCCAGCATCAGGATGTCATTGCTGCCGTTGCCCAACGTCAGCCAGTCCTCGGCCACCCCGTAGCGCTCGGCCAGCGCGGCCTTCAGGTCGAAGGCATTCGCGTCGGGATAGCGCCCTCCTTCGGCGAGAGCGCCCTCGACTGCCGCGCGTGCCGCCGGCGGCATGCCCAGCGGATTCTCGTTCGAAGCCAGTTTCACGATCCGCGCGGGGTCCAGTCCGAACTCGCGCGCCACCTCGGAGATCGGCTTGCCGCCGACATAGGGGGCGATCGCCCGGATGTAGGCGGCGACCGGAAAGGTCGCGAGGTCAGCTACGGTGTCCATGCGCTTCTCACCTTTATGCGACCGGGTAGGAACCCAGCATTTTGAAAAATCCCGTCGAGGCGCGCAGCGCGGCAAGCGCGGCAGCCAGATTGGCCTCGCTGCGATGGCCCTCGAGATCGATGTAGAAATAATAGGTCCAGATGCCAGTGCGCGCCGGACGCGATTCGATGCGGGTCATCGAAACCCCGTGCTCCTTGAGCGGCGCGAGCATGTCGTGCACCGCCCCCGCCTTGTTCGTAACCGACAGGATGAGCGAGGTGTGGTCCCGTCCCGACGCCTGCGCGTCGTGCTGTCCGAGCACCGCGAACCGGGTCGTGTTCTGGGGATCGTCCTGGATCTGCTCAGCGATCGGGGCGAGCCCATAGCGCTTGGCGGCGAGCACACCGGCGATCGCGGCGGTGCCGGGATCCTCTGCGGCAATCCGGGCCGCCTCGCCATTGCTCGCACAAGGCACGCGCGGCAGGGTCGGCACGTGCGTGTTGAGCCACTGGGTACACTGGGCGAGCGCCTGCGCGTGCGCGAGCACGCGCGTGCAGTCTTCGCGCCGGCCGCTCTGGGACAGCAGCTGGTGTTCGATGCGCAACGCGACCTCGCCGCAGATCTGCAGGGGCGTCTGGAGGAGCAGGTCGAGCGTCCGGTTGATCGCCCCCTCGGTTGAATTCTCGACCGGCACGACTCCAAAATCGGCCTGCCCCGTCTCGACGCGGCGAAAGATCTCATCGATGCTCTGACAGGCGCTGCGTTCGACGGCCTGCCCGAACTGGCGCAGCACTGCCTGCTCACTGAATGTACCCTCCGGTCCGAGGTAGGCGACCACCAGCACCCGCTCGAGCGCACGGCAGGCTGACATGACCTCGCGGTAGATGCTCTCGATGGCCGGATTCGGCAGGGGTCCGGTATTGGCCTCGGCGAGCGCGCGCAGCACCTGGGACTCGCGCTCGGGTCTGAACACCGGGGCCCCGGTCCGATGCTTGGCCTCGCCCACCTGCTGGGCGACCCGCGCGCGGTCATTGAGCAACCCGAGTATGCGCAGGTCGAGCGCGTCAATCTGGGCCCTGAAGCCCGAGAGATCCGGAGCGCCGCTATCGTCGTTGGCCACGTGTCGTCCCATCGGTTGGCTAGCCGTACTGTCGTTCGAACTCGGTCAGGTAATCCACCAGGGCGACCACACCGGCGCGGGGCATCGCGTTGTAGATCGACGCGCGCATCCCGCCGACCGACTTGTGCCCGCGCAGCTGCACGAGACCGCGCTCCTCTGCCCCCTTCAGAAAGACGCCATCCAGCGCATCGTCGCCCAAGAAGAACGGGACGTTCATGCGCGAGCGGTCGGCCTTCTCGACCACGGTGCGATACCAGCCACTCGCATCGAGCGTGCCGTAGAGCAGTTCCGATTTCTCGATATTACGCGCTTCCATCGTCTGAAGGGGCGTGCGTCCGGGGAGCGCCTGGCGCTTGAGCCACTCGAACACCAGTCCGGCGATGTAGATCGCATAGGTGGGCGGGGTGTTGAAGAGCGAGCCATGGTCGGCCACCACCTGATAGTCGAAGGCGGACGGGCACAAGGGATGTGCGCCGCCCAGGAGATCCTCCCGCACGATGACAAGCGTCAGACCTGACGGGCCGATGTTCTTCTGCGCCCCGGCATAGATGAGCCCGAAGCGCTCAATGGGCACGGGCCGCGACAGGAGGTGCGAGGACATGTCCGCCACGAGCGGCACGCCGCCCTCGAGTTCGGGCAGCCAGTGATACTCCAGGCCGCCGATCGTCTCGTTGGTGCACAGGTGGAGATAGGCTGCGGCGGCGCTCATCTGCCACTCGTCCTGCGGCGGAATGTGGGTATAGCCGCTCGCCGCGGAACTCGCGATGACGCGCGCCTCGCAGTAGCGCTGCGCCTCGCGGATCGACTTCTGCGACCAGGACCCGGTGTCGACGTAGTCAGCGACGGTCCGCCCGCGCAGCAGGTTCAGCGGCACGATGGCGTTTTCCGCGAGCGCCCCGCCTTGCATGAACAGGACGCGGTAGCTCTGCGGGATCGCCAGGAGTTCGCGCAGGTCGGCCTCGGCGCGGGCCACGATGTTGGCGAACTGGGGCCCGCGATGGCTGAGCTCCATGACCGACATCCCCGAACCGTGCCAGTCGAGCATCTCGTCCTGGGCCTGGGTCAGGACCTCTTCGGGCAGGACCGCGGGACCTGCGGAAAAGTTGAAGACACGCACCTTCGCCCCGCTAGATGACGCAGCGACGGGACCGGTGGGCGCGGCTCGCTCTCATTCGAGCGGCGCTTCCGGATCGCCGTCGGCACCACCCTCAGGTCCGCCCTCAGGTTCACCCTCGATGCCACCCTCAGCGCCCGTCTCACCGACCACATCGACGTTCGATTCGACGACCTTCTGCACGCCTGAGAGCGTGCTGCCGTCGTCCACCGAGATGAGCGTGACACCCTGGGTGGCGCGACCCATCTCGCGGATCTCCGAAACCCGCGTACGGATCAGCACCCCGCTGGTGGTGATGAGCATGATCTCGTCGGTCGGCTCGACGAGCGTCGCGGCCACGACCTTGCCGTTACGCTCGGACGTCTGGATTGCGATCATGCCCTTGGTGCCGCGCCCGTGGCGTGTGTACTCGGCGATCGGTGTGCGCTTGCCATAGCCGTTCTCGGTGGCGGTCAGGACGCTTTGCTGCTCGTTCAGGGCGACGAGCAGCGCCATCACGCGCTGCCCCTCGTCAAGCATCATGCCGCGCACGCCGCGCGCGCCACGTCCCATCGGACGGACGTCGTTCTCATCGAAGCGTACCGCCTTGCCGGCATCTGAAAACAGCATCACGTCGTGCTGGCCGTCGGTGATGGCCACGCCGATCAGGTAGTCGCCCTCATCGAGGTCGACGGCGATGATGCCCGCGGTGCGCCGGTTCGCAAAATCAGTCAACGGCGTCTTCTTGACGGTCGCAAGGGCCGTGGCCATGAAGACGTAGTGATCCGCATCGAACTGCTTGACCGGCAGCACCACATTGACCTTTTCGCCATCGATCAGCGGGAACATGTTGATGATCGGCCGGCCGCGCGAATTGCGCGACCCCTGCGGCACCTCGTAGACCTTGAGCCAGTAGACGCGGCCCCGGTTCGAGAAGCACAGGATGGTGTCATGCGTGTTGGCGATGAACAACTGGTCGATCCAGTCGTCCTCCTTGGTGATGGTGGCCTGCTTGCCGCGCCCGCCGCGGCGCTGGGCGCGGTACTCGGACAGGGGCTGGGACTTCATGTAGCCGCTGTGCGACAGCGTCACCACCATGTCCTGCGGGGTGATCAGGTCCTCATCGCTCATGTCGAGCGTATTGAGCACGATCTCCGAGCGCCTGGCATCGCCGAATTCGCTGCGCACCGCGGCAAGTTCGGCGGAGATGATCGCGGTGATCCGTTCGGGCTTGGCGAGGATGTCGATGAGGTCGGCGATCTGCGACATGACCTCGCGGTATTCCCCCACGATCTTGTCCTGCTCAAGGCCGGTCAGGCGCTGCAAGCGCATCTGCAGGATCTCCTGGGCCTGATCCTCGGTCAGGCGGTAGAGTCCGTCGGACTGCAGTCCATACAGAGCGGGCAGCCCCTCGGGACGGTAGGCCTCGCGGCCGCCGCTGGTCTCGGCTTCGGCGCGCAGCAGCATCTCGCGCACCAGCGCCGAATCCCAGGATCGCTGCATCAGTTCCGCCTTGGCGACGGGCGGCGTCGGGGCGGCCTTGATGAGGGCGATGAAATCGTCGATGTTGGCCAACGCCACCGCGAGTCCTTCCAGTACATGCCCCCTCTCGCGCGCCTTGCGCAGCTCATAGAGCGTGCGCCGCGTCACGACCTCGCGCCGGTGCGACAGGAATGCGACCAGCATCAGTTTCAGATTGCACAGGCGCGGCTGGCCGTCGACCAGCGCCACCATGTTCATGCCGAACGTGTCCTGCAGCTGGGTGTTCTTGTACAGGTTGTTCAGGATGATCTCGGGCACCTCGCCGCGCTTGAGCTCGATCACGACGCGCATGCCCGACTTGTCGGATTCATCCTGGACGTGGGCGATGCCGTCGATCTTCTTCTCGGTGACGAGTTCGGCAATGCGCTCAAGCAGGGTCTTCTTGTTGACCTGATAGGGCAGTTCATCGACGATGATGGCCGAGCGGTTGCCCTTGTCGATCTCCTCGAAATGGGTCTTGGCCCGCATCACGACGCGGCCGCGGCCGGTACGGTAGCCTTCGCGGACGCCCTGCACCCCGTAGATGATGCCGGCCGTCGGGAAATCCGGCGCCGGAATGATCTCGATGAGCTCGTCGATCGTGCAGTCCGGGTTGCGCAGCACGTGCAGGCAGGCGTCGACCACCTCGCCCAGGTTGTGCGGCGGGATGTTGGTGGCCATGCCCACCGCGATGCCCGAGGAACCATTGATGAGCAGATTCGGGATCTTCGATGGCAGGATAAGCGGCTCATGCTCGGATCCGTCGTAGTTCGGCCCGAAGTCGACCGTGTCCTTGTCGATGTCGGCAAGGAGCTCATGGGCGATCTTCGAGAGCCGGATCTCGGTGTAGCGCATGGCTGCCGCATTGTCGCCATCGACCGAGCCGAAATTGCCCTGGCCGTCGACCAGCNNGAGAAGTCCTGCGCCATGCGCACAATCGTGTCGTAGACCGCGGTGTCGCCGTGCGGATGGTATTTACCGATGACGTCGCCCACGATACGCGCCGACTTCTTGTAGGCCCGGTTCCAGTCATTGTTGAGCTCGTGCATCGCAAACAGCACGCGCCGGTGCACGGGCTTTAGGCCATCGCGCACGTCGGGCAGCGCCCGGCCGACGATGACGCTCATCGCGTAGTCGAGGTAGGAGCGGCGCATCTCCTCTTCGAGGCTGACGGGGATGGTTTCCTTGGCGAATTGATCCATGCGGGGCTATTCGGTGGACGAGGCGATGGGAGGCTGACCTTGGCGACGCGCCACCGGGTCGGGCGCGTCACCGCAATCGATCGTGCGCCTGACTTGCGGCTCGTGGCGGAACCGGATCGCGTGGCGCAGCGACTTCCTTAAGCCTTCAATTTTACCATGCGCGCGCCTCCATCCCGAGCCGGCGTGTCTCCTGGTTTTTCGCTCGTGCGGGATTTTCGGTATATTCCGCCCATCACCCACTCAAAGAAGGTCGGCGCTTCCCGCTCGCGGCGGGCCCGCGCCAACCCCTTCTTGTTCAGGAGCACCGATTGTCCGCAGCCCTGCGCGCAGCCCTGCGTTTTCCCGCCCGTGGCCTACTGCTGGTGCTGGGTGCCTGCGCGAATCCGGGCACCAATGCTCCGGGCACGCCTGCGACGCCCGCGCCGATCGCCCTGCCGGTCACGGCGAAATTCGACCCGCAGCCAATCGCCGCACCTGAACACCTTCCCGAGCCGCTCGTCACGCGCTGCGATTTCACGCGCAACCTGCCCGGCGATGAGCTCTTTCCAGGGCCGCAACGCATCGAATTGTCCGGAGACGGCACGATCCGGCTCGCCCGCGAGGTCATGATCCCGCTCGCAGGCTGCGCCAACCTGGAGCTGATCACGGTGACCGGCCATACCGACCGGCTCGGGCCGGCGCAGACCCGCCAGACCCTCTCGGAGCGGCGCGCCGAGGCGGTCAAGGCGTTCCTGGTCGCGCATGGCATACCCTCGGCGCGCATCAATGCGCTCGGTGCCGGCAGCGGCAAACCCGTCGCCACGGGCTGTGAAACGGCAAGCCGACATCGCGAACTGGTCGATTGCCTGCGGCCGGACCGGCGCGTCACCATCGAAGTCAAGGGCACGGCACGTTAATCCGGGTCCGTCCAGACGGCCCTGGACGAGCCGCACTGAGGGTCGCGCATGCAAGTCGACGAACTGATCCTTCCGCGCTGGATCATCCCGATCGAGCCGCAGGGTCTCGTACTCGAGGATCACGCGCTGGCGATCCAAGACGGTCGCATCGAGGCGCTCTTGCCCACAGCCGAAGCCAGACTGCGCTACCGCCCGCTCAAGGAGACGGTGCTCGCCACGCACGTGCTCACGCCCGGACTCGTGAACGTGCATACGCATGCGGCGATGACCCTCCTGCGGGGCATCGGTGACGACCTGCCGCTCCATACCTGGCTGCGCGAGCGGATCTGGCCGATCGAGCAGGCGCTGCTCTCCCGCGAGTTCGTGCTCGATGGAACGCGCCTGGCCTGCCTGGAGATGATGCAAGGCGGCGTGACCTGCTTTAGCGACATGTATTTCTTCCCCGACGCCGCAGCCCAGGCCGCGCTTGAACTCGGCATGCGGGCGTGCCTTGGCATCACCGTCATCGATTTTCCGACGGCGTGGGCCAGCGACGCAGACGACTACCTGCAAAGGGGCCTCGCCGTGCGCGACGCGCGGCGCGACGACCCCCTGCTGTCGTTCTGTCTGGCACCGCACGCACCCTATACGGTCGGTGATGCGACCCTCGCGCAGATGGCGACCCTCTCCGAACAGCTCAACATCCCCGTCCACATCCATCTGCACGAGACCGAGACCGAGATCAGCCAGGAGATCGCCCGTTCGGGGCAACGGCCGATCGAGCGCCTCCTCTCACTGGGGCTCGTCGGACCCCAGCTGCTCGCGGTCCACTGCGTACATCTCCTGCCGACGGAGGTGGAGCTCTTTGCCGAGTGCGGCGTGAGCCTCGCGCACTGCCCGAGTTCCAACCTGAAGCTCGGGTCGGGGATCGCGCCGATTGCCCGCTGCCTCGATGCGGGAGTCCGCATTGGTCTCGGAACCGATGGGGCAGCCAGCAACAACCGGCTCGACATGATGACCGAGATGCGCCTGGCCGCGCTGCTCGCAAAGGGCGCGAGCGCGCGACCTGAGGTCTTTGGCGCACACGAGGTGCTGCGCGCGGCCACCTTGAATGGGGCGCAGGCGCTGGGTCTTGAGAAGCGCATCGGATCTCTTGAAGTCGGCAAGGAGGCCGACCTTACAGCGTTTGACCTAGGGTCACTTGAGTGCCAACCCTGCTTTGACCCGGCCTCTCACTTAGTCTTCGTCGCGGGCCGCAGCCACGTCACTGATGTCTGGATTAGGGGGAAGTCTGTTGTTCAAATGCGACAGTTCGTGGGTGAGGCAGTGCGACAGGCGGCCAGCGAGGGTGCATCAGCAGTATCGCTGTGGCAAAATCGAATGGAGCTAAGATTTGCCTCGCTACGCTGATTTTGCGGGTGCCCGCATCTCGATCACGCGGGTCAGGGCTGATTCCGGACCCGCTTCGAGTCCAGCTTGCATCGAATAACTCGAACGAGGAAATCGGGTCAATTGCCCCCGAGCGTTCGGGCTCGTAGAAGAGTAGGTAAATTTGTAGTTAAAGGCGCAGGGCAACTGCGGTCAATTCGAAATTAAAAGGAGAAACATGAATAAGTCGGTCAAAATGTTAACCCTGGCAGCGTTGCTCGGCTCGGCCCCGCTCGCTGCCATGGCGCAAACGGACATCCCGAGAAAAACCTCGGGGTATGTCCAGAGCACTAACGGCATGATCGTCCAGGATCCGTTCGGCCTGTGCTGGCATACCGGCTACTACACCCCTGACCTTGCCCAAGTAGAGTGCGACCCGACCGTCGCTGCGGCTCCTCCCCCCGTCGTTCCTCCGCCCCCGCCGCCGCCGGCCAAGCCCAATGTCGGCATCGTCAATGAGAAGATCACCTTCGCAGCAGATGCCTTCTTCGACTTCAACAAGTCGGTGCTGAAGCCGNNAGCAAGGGCATCGAGCCGAACCGTATCTACACGGAAGGCAAGGGCAAGAAGCAACCGATCGCTCCGAACACCATCAACGGCAAGGACAACCCGGAAGGGCGCGCCAAGAACCGTCGTGTGGA
>PLEY01000131.1 GCA_003136595.1 Burkholderiales bacterium | reverse complement strand
GACCTCGTGATCGGCTACACCGCAATCCAGTCGATGGGCAAGTGGGCGCGGCGCAACGACATGGTGCTGCACCTGCACCGCGCGGGACACGGCACCTACACCCGTCAGAAGACCCATGGCGTGTCGTTTCGCGTCATCGCCAAGTGGATGCGCATGGCCGGTGTCGATCACATCCACGCCGGCACCGTGGTCGGCAAGCTCGAGGGCGACCCGAACGTCATCGCCGGCATCTACTCGACCTGCCGCGACTCGGTCACCCACCAGAACCTCGAGCAGGGCGTGTTCTTCGAGCAGGACTGGGCGAGCCTGCGCAAAATGATGCCGGTCGCCTCGGGCGGCATCCACGCCGGTCAGATGCACCAGCTTCTGACCTATCTGGGTGAGGACGTGGTGCTGCAGTTCGGGGGCGGCACGATCGGCCATCCGCAGGGGATCCAGGCCGGTGCGACCGCGAACCGCGTGGCGCTCGAGGTGATGGTGAAGGCGCGCAACGAGGGCCGAGACATCTGGAACGAAGGGCCCGAGATCCTGGCCGACGCCGCGCGCTGGTGCAGCCCGCTGCGCGCCGCGCTTGACACCTGGAAAGACGTGACCTTCGACTACCAGTCGACCGACACGGCTGACTTCGTGCCCACTCCGACTGCCGCCTAAACACCCGACCGGGCGCGCCCGGCCCGGGGAAGGTGACATCCCCGGCAATCCTGTCCAGGAGGACCACAGCATGCGTATCACCCAAGGCACGTTCTCGTTTCTGCCCGACTTCACCCCGACCGAAACCAAAGCCCAGATCGAGTATGCCCTCGCCCAAGGCTGGGCGGTGTCGATCGAATATACGGACGATCCGCACCCCCGCAACACCTACTGGGAGATGTGGGGCAACCCGATGTTCGACCTGAAGGATGCCGCGGGCGCCGTGATGGAGCTCGACGAGTGCCGTGCGGCCCATCCGAACCATTACATCCGGGTCATGGCGTTCGATTCGACCCGCGGCTTCGAGACGGCGCGGCTGTCGTTCATCGTCAACCGGCCGGCGCACGAACCCGGCTTCACCCTGCAGCGGCAGGAAGCCGAGGGACGCAATATCCGCTACACGGTGACAGGCTATGAGACCCAGAAGCCCGAGGGCGAGCGCTACAAGTAAGCGCGCGCGACGCCGTCGCGCTCGACACTCCCCGAGGATTGCCGTGAAACCAACCACCGCTTGGCCCGACCGGCGCAGCCGCCCCGGTCCTGCGCGTCCCCAGCGCCGGCCGGGGCTGCCCTCTGCCGGCGCCACCCGGGGCGCGCCATGAGCGCGCCCGAAACACTCCTTCCGGGCACGGCCTTTGCCGCCGCCCCGTCCGACGCACTGGGCGCAAAGGCCCCTGTCGCGCTGCCAGACAGTGTCGATCTCGACGCGATCTTTGCCGACTCCGCGGTCAAGGAAGTCCTCGACAAGCTCGATCGCGAGCTGATTGGCTTGGCGCCGGTGAAGGCCCGCATCGGCGACATCGCCGCGCTGCTACTGGTCGATCGGGCGCGGGAGGCGCTCGGTCTGGCAGGTGCGTCGCCTTCGCTGCACATGTCCTTCACGGGCAATCCGGGCACGGGCAAGACCACGGTGGCCCTGCGCATGGCCGAGATCCTGCATCGCCTTGGCTACGTGCGCAAAGGCCATATGGTCGCCGTCACGCGTGACGATCTCGTCGGCCAGTACATCGGTCATACCGCACCGAAGACCAAGGAGATCCTGAAAAAGGCCATGGGCGGCGTACTCTTCATCGACGAGGCCTATTATCTCTACCGCCCCGAAAACGAACGGGACTACGGCCAGGAGGCCATCGAGATCCTCTTGCAGGTCATGGAGAACCAGCGCGCCGACCTGGTCGTGATCCTGGCCGGCTACAAGGACCGCATGGACACGTTTTTCAGCTCGAACCCGGGCCTGTCCTCGCGGATCGCGCATCACATCGATTTCCCGGACTACGG
The DNA here is from genome assembly GCA_003136595.1 of Burkholderiales bacterium. Lineage (GTDB taxonomy): Bacteria > Pseudomonadota > Gammaproteobacteria > Burkholderiales > Burkholderiaceae_D > BOG-994. The sequence goes on along the minus strand of PLEY01000131.1, from coordinate 3,346 downwards.
CAACGACGAGCTGCTGCAGATAGCCGAACTGATGCTGGGCGACATGCAGTACCGGCTCAGTCCCGAGGCACGTACGGCGCTGGCCGAGTACGTCGGCCTGCGCCGCTCCCAGCCCCACTTCGCCAACGCGCGCTCGATCCGCAACGCGCTCGACCGGGCCCGGCTGCGCCAGGCCACGCGGCTGTTCGCCGAGCGCGCCATCCGGGCCGACCGTACCCGGCTCATGACGCTCGAGGCCGAGGACATCCGGCAGAGCCGGGTCTTTACTCCACCCTTGGGTCTGAATCACAATGAAGCCTGAACAAATTCAACGAGCCAGACACATGGCCAGAGGAGACACGCATGCCCGCCCGCCAGAAGACCTTGACGGAATTCATCATCCAGGAGCAGCGTCGCTATCCTGAAGCGTCGGGCGACTTCACGGCCCTTTTGAACTACGTCCGGCTCGCCTGCAAGCGCATCAGCTTCCTGGTCGGCAGGGGGGCGCTGTCGAACCTCGCCGGAGGCTCGGGCGCGGTCAACGTCCAAGGCGAGAAGCAGATGAAACTCGACGTCGTGGCCAACGACATCTTCCTTGAGACCAGCGAGTACGGGGGGCATCTGGCAGGCATGGCCAGCGAGGAGATGGACGACCCGTATCCGATCCCGCCCCAATATCCGCGGGGCAAGTACCTGCTCGCGTTCGATCCCTTAGACGGCTCCTCGAACATCGACGTCAATGCGTCTGTGGGCAGCATTTTCTCGGTCCTGCTTGCGCCCGACACGACGCGCCCGGTGACGGTCGAGGACTTCCTGCAGCCCGGTGCGCGCCAGCTGTGCGCCGGTTACGCCATCTATGGGCCGACCACCATGCTGGTGCTCACGCTCGGCAACGGGGTGCACGGCTTCACGCTCGATCGCGGCTTTGGCGAATTCATGCTCACCCACCCGCAGATGCGCGTGCCCCAGGAGACGAGCGAGTTTGCGATCAATGCCTCGAACGAGCGCTTCTGGGAGCCGCCGGTGCAGCGCTATGTCACCGAGTGCCGCGCCGGCCGCAGCGGGCCGCGCGAGAAGGATTTCAACATGCGCTGGATCGCCTGCCTCGTCGCCGAGGTGCATCGCATCCTGGTCCGCGGCGGCCTCTTCATGTACCCCAAGGACTCGAAGGATCCGAGCAAACCCGGACGCTTGAGGCTCCTCTACGAGGCCAGTCCGATGGCGTTCATCATCGAGCAGGCCGGGGGCGGCGCCTCCACGGGCCGCGGGCGCGTCATGGACGTGGTGCCCGACAGCCTGCACCAGCGGGTGCCGCTGGTGCTGGGCTCGCTCGAGGAGATCGAGCGCATCGAGCGCTATCACGCCGAGCACGACCAGGGGCTCGATCTGCCCTTTAGCTCGCCGCTGTTTCGCGAGCGCTCGCTGTTCACCGAAGAGTGAGCCGTCGCCTGCACCCCTTGTCCCACGGAGAGCCGTAAATGTCCGCCAAACATCCCATCATCGCTGTCACCGGATCGTCCGGCGCCGGCACCACGTCGGTCACGCGCACCTTCCAGTGGATCTTCAATCGTGAGGAGATCAATGCCGCCATCGTCGAGGGCGACTCGTTCCACCGCTACAACCGCGCCGAGATGAAGGTGAAGATGGCCGAGGCCGAAGCCCAGGGCGACCTGCATTTCAGCCACTTCGGCCCCGCCAACAACCTGTTCGCCGAGCTCGAGGGACTGTTCCGCGGCTACGGCGAAACCGGTTCGGGCAAGATCCGCAAGTATCTGCACAACGAGGAGGAGGCCGCGCCCTTCCGCCAGGAGCCCGGCACCTTCACGCCCTGGGAGGAGATTCCCGGCGGCACGGACCTGCTCTTCTACGAGGGACTGCACGGTGCGGTCGTGACCGGTGGCATCAATGTGGCGCGCCATGCCGACCTCATCATCGGCGTTGTGCCGATCATCAATCTCGAGTGGATCCAGAAGTTGCATCGCGACAAGGGCACGCGCGGCTACTCCACCGACGCGGTGGTCGACACGATCCTGCGGCGCATGCCCGACTACGTCAACTACATCTGCCCACAGTTCTCCCAAAGCCACATCAATTTCCAGCGCGTGCCGACGGTGGACACCTCGAATCCCTTCATCGCGCGCTACATCCCGAGCCCCGACGAGAGCTTCGTCGTGATCCGCTTTGCCAAACCGCGCGGTATCGACTTCCCCTATCTGCTGTCGATGATTCCGAATGCCTTCATGTCCCGGCCGAACATCATCGTCGTGCCCGGCGGGAAGATGGAACTCGCCATGCAGCTGATCCTCACGCCCCTCATCCTGAAGCTCATGGATTCGCGGCGCCGGGCGCTCGGCGTGCGCGGCTAGGCGAGCGCGGCGCGCACCGCAGCCGAGAGCAGCTGCGAATTGGCATAGGGCAGGATCAGGTAACGGGCCCCCATCTCGCGGGCCAGCGCCTGGGCCTGGGGACCGGCCCTTGGGGAGGTGTCGAGCCAGAGCGCGGCCAGCCCCGCGGCCCGCAGCCGGCGTGCGGCGTTGAGCGCGTCCCGGCCCGCCTGGTCGCGGCCGGGCGTGCCGTCGCGGGCCACATTGGCGCGGCCGTCGGTCAAGAGCACGACGGTGGGCGTCTCGCCACGGCGCCGGAGGCCCTCGGCGAGCGCGAAGGCGGCATCAATGCCGGCTGCAAGCGGGGTACCCCCGCCGCCGGGCAGTCGCGACAGGCAGCGCTTGGCGCGCACCAGGGAGCGCGTCGGGGGCAGGAGCAGCTCCGCGGCGCGGCCGCGAAACGAGAGGACCGCCACGCGGTCGCGCCGCACGTAACAGTCGGCGAGAAGCAGTTCGACGGCGCCCTTCGCTTCGGCGAGGCGATTCAAGGCCGACGAGCCTGAGGCATCGATGGCGAAGATGGTGGTGGTCTGGGAGCGCTGCAAAAAGCGCGTCACACGGAAATCTTCCGCCCGCACGGCCACTTCCGCGCGGCGTGGGGGCGCGCTTTCGCCTGCCCTGCGCGCCTTGGGGGAGACGCTCGCGCGCCGGATGCGCTGCCAGGGTGCGGCTGCACGCAATGTTTCGATCAGGTTCAGCCGCGCGCCGCCACCGGGCAGACCCGCCTTCACGCCGGCCGGTCGGCCGCGCAGTTTCGATACGGAAAGCGCGCCGGCGCGACCCATCGAGGCCGAGCGAGGCGGAAAGCCTGCGCCCGCCTTGAGCTGGGCCAGGAGCCCCTTGGGTATCGCCGCCTGGGTGGCAGCGAGGATCACGTCCTCGAGGGCCGCGGGGTCGTCGCGGGGTGCCTCTTCGGAGTCGCCCCCATCGGGCGGGGACTCGGGGGGCGGGGTGTCACGGCCGGCCGGCTCGCTGTCGTGCTC